>JALYHK010000391.1 GCA_030776605.1 Pseudomonadota bacterium | reverse complement strand
GAACAGACCTAGCCTGCGCCGGCCCTGCGCGCCTGCTCCCAGGCGAGATCGGCGAGCGGCTCGAGCCTCTTCACCATCTCCCCGGCATGCGCCGAGGAGGCGTTGCCGCGGGCCAGCCGGCCCTTGATGCCGTGGATGATGGCCGCCAGCCGGAACAGGTTGAAGGCGAGATAGAAATCGAGGTCCGGCAGGCCCTCGCGCCCGGTGCGGCGGCAGTAAGCGGCGACGTAGTCATGCTCGGAGGGGATGTTGAGCGCGGCAAGGTCGCAGCGGCCGAGCGCGTCGGGCATCCGGTACATCATCAGATGGTAGCTGAAGTCGGCGAGCGGATGGCCGAGCGTCGAGAGCTCCCAGTCGAGCACCGCCAGCACCCGCGGCTCGGTCGGATGGAAGATCATGTTGTCGCAGCGGAAGTCGCCGTGGATGATCCGCGCCCCCGCCTCGTCGGGCGGCACGTTCTCCGGCAGCCATTCGACCAGCCGGTCCATAGCCTGGACGCGGCCCGCCTCGGCGTCCTCGCGATACTGCTTCGACCAGCGGGCGATCTGCCGCGAGAAATAATTGCCCGGCTTGCCGTAGTCGCCGAGGCCCGCCGCCTCGGGGTCGATGAGGTGGAGCTGGGCGATCGTCGCGTTCATCGCATCGAAGTAGAGCGGGCGACGCTCGCGCGGGACCTCGGGCAGCCACGGCTCCCAGAAGATCCGCCCCTCGACCATCTCCATCACGTAGAAAGCGGTGCCGATCACCTCCTCGTCGAGGCACAGGCCGTAGGTGCGGGCGACCGGGAAGCCCTGGCCGCGCAGCGCGGTGATCACCCGATATTCGCGGTCGATCGCATGGGCGCCGGGGAGGAGCTTGCCCGGCGGCTTGCGGCGCAGGACATAGGCCCGCCCCGGCGTGGACAGCTTATAGGTCGGGTTCGACTGGCCGCCCCTGAACTGCTCGACGGCGAGTGGGCCGGCATAGCCCTCGACGTTGCTGCGCATCCACTCGTCGAGGCGGGCGACGTCGAAGCGGTGCGCCTCGCGGACCGCGCCGGTGCCGCGGTTCTGGGCGCCGCGCTCCCCCGCGCTCTCGCTCATCCGCGCGCCGCCCGCCGGGCGCGCCGGCCGAACCATTGCGCCACCTGCGCGGCGCGGCGGAAGCTCACCCCGCCTCCCTCCGCGGGCGCCCTGAACTTGCGCGCGATCTCCGCCGCCGTGTAGCGCCAGCCGCGCTGCAGGACCAGCGAGGAGAGGTGGATCCGCGCGGTGCCGAGCGGATGCTCGTCGAGCTCGCGGGGGCCGCCCTGGAGCATCGTGCGCAGGGCCGTGCCGGCCAGCCAGCGGCTGACCGGGTCCCGGCCGAGATCCTTCCTGAGGCGCGGCCCGAGCGGCAGTCCGAACAAACGGTCGACAAGCAGCAGCGCCTGGGCGGCGCTCCGGCCGGGCGCGAGCACCAGCGCGCGCCGGTAGAGCCGCTCGAGCCCCGCCTCGTCCTCGCCCGCGAGCAGCGCCGCGAGGTCGGCGACCCATTTCAGCCGCGACCAGGCGGTGAGCGCGCCGTGGGCGAAGAGGTAGGCGACCAGCTCCTCGCGGGCCAGCGTCGCGAGGGTGAGGCCGGGGGCGATCTCGACCTCCTGGCGCGGCGAACGGGCCCCGACGGCGGGCATCAGCGCCCGGTTCGGCGTCAGCCGCTGGTGGAGCTCGACGGTGACCCGCTTGGCGGCGTTGTGCCAGACCGTATCCTTGGTGTCGGCGGCGTAGCGCAGCATGTCGGCGTGGCTTGCTCCGGCCGGAGGGTGGGTGGAGACGTAGCCGGCGTCCTCGAGCACGGGCAGCGCCTCGCCATAGTCCTCCGGGTCGACGAGCAGATCGATGTCGCACGAGCGCTTCAGCCCGAGCGTGCCGTAGGCAAGCATGTTGAGCGTCACGCCCTTGACGAACAGGTGCGGGACCCCCGCCGCATCGAGGCGCCGGTCGAGCCGTTTCGCCTCGGCGGCGTAGAACAGGTTCTGGCGGGCGA
>JALYHK010000390.1 GCA_030776605.1 Pseudomonadota bacterium | reverse complement strand
ACCACCTCCTCGCCTCCGCCTGCCTCCGTGCCTTGGGCGGCGCCGGCGTCGGCCGCTTCAGCGCCCGGCGAAGCCGACGAGGCCTGCTCCTTCTCGTAGATCACCTGGCCGAGCCGCATCGCCGACTGCGCAAGGGCGTGCGCCTTCTGGTTGATCGTCTCGGTGTCGCCGCCTTCGACGGCGCTCTTCGCCTCTGCGATCGCCGCTTCGATCTCGCCCTTGAGCGAGGCGTCGACCTTGTCGCCGTGCTCAACGAGCTGGCGCTCGGTGGTGTGGATGAGGCTTTCGGCATTGTTTTTCGCCTCGGCCGCGGCGCGGCGCTTCTTGTCCTCCTCGGCGAAGCTCTCGGCTTCGCTGACCATCTTCTCGATGTCGGACTCGGAAAGGCCGCCTGAGGCCTGGATCCGGATCTGCTGCTCCTTGCCGGTGCCCTTGTCCTTGGCCGAGACGTGGACGATGCCGTTGGCGTCGATGTCGAAGGTGACCTCGATCTGCGGCACGCCGCGCGGGGCGGGCGGAATGCCGACCAGATCGAACTGGCCGAGCAGCTTATTGTCCGCCGCCATCTCGCGCTCGCCCTGGAAGACGCGGATGGTCACGGCATTCTGATTGTCCTCGGCGGTCGAGAAGGTCTGCGACTTCTTCGTGGGAATGGTGGTGTTGCGGTCGATCATCCGCGTGAACACGCCGCCCAGCGTCTCGATGCCGAGCGACAGCGGCGTCACGTCGAGCAGCAGCACGTCCTTGACGTCGCCCTGGAGCACCCCAGCCTGGATCGCCGCGCCCATGGCGACGACCTCGTCGGGGTTGACGCCGGTGTGCGGCTCCTTGCCGAAGAAGTCCTTCACGACCTCGCGCACCTTGGGCATGCGGGTCATGCCGCCCACGAGCACGACCTCGGCGACGTCCTCGGCCTTGATGCCGGCATCGGCGAGCGCCTTGCGGCACGGCTCCAGCGTGCGCTTGATCAGGTCGTCGACGAGCCGCTCGAGGTCGGCGCGCGTGATCGTCTTGACGAGGTGCTTCGGCCCGTTCTGGTCGGCGGTGATGAAGGGCAGGTTGACCTCGGTGCTTTGGGCCGAGGAGAGCTCTATCTTCGCCCGCTCGGCGGCCTCCTTGAGGCGCTGGAGCGCGAGCCGGTCGTTCCTGAGGTCGATACCCTCCTGCTTCTTGAACTCGTCCGCGAGGAAATCGACGATCCGCGCATCGAAGTCCTCGCCGCCGAGGAAGGTGTCGCCGTTGGTCGACTTCACCTCGAACACGCCGTCGCCGATCTCGAGGATCGAGATGTCGAACGTGCCGCCGCCGAGGTCGTAGACGGCGATCGTCTTGCCCTCCTGCTTCTCGAGCCCGTAGGCTAGCGCCGCGGCGGTCGGCTCGTTGATGATGCGCAGCACCTCGAGGCCGGCGATCTGGCCGGCGTCCTTGGTCGCCTGGCGCTGGGCGTCGTTAAAATAAGCGGGAACGGTGATGACGGCCTGGGTCACCGTCTCGCCGAGATAGCTTTCGGCGGTTTCCTTCATCTTCTGGAGGATGAAGGCGGATATCTGCGACGGGCTGTAGTCCTTCCCGCCCGCATTGACCCACGCATCGCCGTTGGGGCCGCGGACGATCTTGTAGGGAACGAGCTCCGTGTCCTTCTTCGTTACCGGGTCGTCGAAGCGGCGGCCGATCAGGCGCTTGACCGCGAAAACGGTATTGTCGGGATTGGTGACGGCCTGGCGCTTGGCCGCCTGCCCGACGAGCCGCTCGCCGTCCTTGGTGAAAGCAACGACGGACGGGGTTGTGCGCGAACCCTCCGTATTCTCAATGACCTTGGGCTTGCCGCCCTCCATGACCGCAACGGCACTGTTCGTCGTGCCAAGGTCGATGCCGATCACTCTAGCCATAACTTCCTCTATGCCCCTCAAAAAGACCGACCGCACCCGCGCCCTATCCGAGGCGCGCGAGTGTTTCGGCAGCGATATAGGGGCGGTTTGAATTGCTACAAGAAGCCCCGCTCCCCTAAGAC
>JALYHK010000389.1 GCA_030776605.1 Pseudomonadota bacterium | reverse complement strand
CCTCTCCGGCGCCGCCGCCCTGTCCTTCGCCAAGGGCGGCATGCGGCACAGGCAGGCGGGCACCTTCTTCTTCGGATCGATGCTGGCGATGGCCGGCAGCGGCGCGGTCATCGCCGCCTCCATTCCCGAGCGCGGCACCGCGGTGATCGGCGTCATCACCTGCTATCTCGTCGCCACCTCCTGGGTGACGGCGCGGCGCAGGGACGGGACGGCGGGCCGGTTCGAGCTCTACGCCTTCTTCGTCGCCGCCGGCTGCGCCGCTGTCCAGCTCGCCTTCGGCCTCATCGCCGCGAACAGCCCCGACGGCCGGCTCGATTCGCTCCCCGCCGGCGCCCACTTCCCGTTCGCGGCGCTGGCTGCGCTCGCGGCGGGCTACGACCTCGCCTTCATCCTCCGCCGCCGGCTTTCGGCCGCACAGCGGATCGCGCGCCACCTGTGGCGGATGTGCGCGGCGCTGCTCATCGCCGCAATGTCCTTCTTCTTCGGCCAGCAGGACGAATTCCCCGAGGCCTGGCGCGGCTCCTTCGTCTGGCTGCTGCCGCCGCTCGCCACCTTCGCCGCCATGCTGTTCTGGCTGCTGCGCATCCGCTTCGCCAAAGCCTGGCGAGGCAAGGCCGGTCCTGCTGCCGCCGTCGCCGCGTAGCGGGGCGACGCCGCTCAGTAGGCCGGCTCGAGCAGCCCCTCGATGACATGGTGCTGGATCACCGGCTGGAGCCGCTCGACGTTCCGGCAGGTGAGATGGTCGCGCACCCGCGGCGGCAGCGCCTCGAAATAGCCGGCGGTGACCTGGAGGTCGTGGTGGTCGGCGTTGGTGGCGTCGGGCGCGTCGACTCCGACCACCAGCACCGGCCGCGCCTCGTCCGATCGGTTGGCGGTGCCGCGGTGGATGGTAAGCGCCGAGCGCGCCGAAATGTCGCCGCGCTGCGGCAGCTTGGCCGCCGTCCGCTCCCGGTAGCGCTCCCAGCGCTCGGGCGGCGGGAACATCGCGCCCGGACAGTCGCCAAGGTCGTCCCACTGCGTCCCCAGCGCGATCTCGAAGGCGCCCATCTCCGGCGCCGTGTCGACCGCGGTGAGGTTGAAGGCGAGCGAATTGAGCCGCCGGCCCCTGGTGGTCGCCTCGGGCGCGGGAAAGTCGCGGTGCCAGGGCTGGTCGGCGGCGCCCGGGAAAGGAATGTCGAAGCCCACCTCGACGATCCGGTAGTCCGGCCCGAGCACCGCGTCGCACACCGCGACGAACCACGGATGGGTGGCGATGTCGACGAAGCCGCCGATCCGCTCGGGATGGACTTCGACGTAGAAGCGCGCCGGCCCGCGTGGCAGCGCGCCGCGGGGCACTGCCTGCGCCTCGGCGAACAGCGCCTCGATGTCGGCGCGCATCCGGTCCGCCCACTCCCGCGCGAAGGCGCTCTTGAGGCCGATGATCCCGTCGCCGTAGAGGCCGCCCATGATCGCGGCCACGTCGTAATCCTGCTCCATAGCCCGCACCCCCCGATGCCGCCTCACCCTAGCAGCTTCCGCCCGGTGGCGAGAGGCCGAAAAAGCCCGAGACCAGCCGTTGTCGCCCAGCTGCTTCGCCTGCCTCTCCGTCCGAAGCCGAAAACAGCCTTTCCGGCCGACTAACGGCGCGTAAACCCGGTCTTTACGGGGCTCCTGTAGGCCGGGCGGCGGCGCGGGAGGCGCCCGTCGGGAGGGCAGGCATGGCTTCAGCATCGGTCGACGTGGGCGGGACGCGGAGCGCGGGCGCGCTCCTTGCCGCCCGTCTCGACGCGCAGGGCAGCGCCGCCCACCGCTGGTTCGGCGGCGACGCGCTGCGTCATGGACCCGACGCGCCGCGGAATCTCGCCGACGCGGTCCACTTCCTGTGCAGCCTCCACGGGCGACACCCAGGCGTCGTAGACCTCGCCGCCGAGCGCGCGACTGATCCGCAAGCGCGGGGCTGGCTCGCCCGCGCGGCAGAGGCCTTCGCCGCGGAGCGGAGCTTCCTCACCCGCCTCGCCGTCGCGGCCGGGCCGCTCC
>JALYHK010000388.1 GCA_030776605.1 Pseudomonadota bacterium | reverse complement strand
CGCCCTGCGCCTCCGCCGCGCTTTCGGCCTGCCTCCCGGCGACATCGAGGCGGCCCTCGCCGAGGCCTGCTGCGACGAGCTGTTCGACATGGCGAGCCTGGGCCGCCTCGCCGAGGCGAACCGCGCCTGGGGGACGCAGACCGGCCTCGACTGTTGCGAGATCATCGCCGCCTGGCAGGCGCGGGAGAGGGAGGAGCGCGCGGCGACGCTGGAGGATATCGCCAGCTTGGTGCTGACCAAGGCGGGCGAGCCGCGGAAGGCGAGCGCTGGCCTGCTCAGGGCCGATCCCGACTATGCCGAGCATGCCGCGCGCCTGCTCGAATGCTGCCGCAGGCTCATCGGCATGAAGAAGCTCGCTGGGCTGGTCGACTGCCTCGCGGCGGGGCTTCGCGCCGGGCAGACCTTCGCCGGCGCCTGGGCGGCGGCGAAGCGCGCGCAGGGGGTGGTCGATTTCGACGACCTCATTCGCTGGGCCGAGGCGCTGCTGCTCACGCCCGGCATGGGCGAATGGGTGCGCTACAAGCTCGATCAGGCGACCGATCATATCCTCGTCGACGAGGCGCAGGACACGAATACCGCCCAGTGGAACATCGTCCGCGCCGTCGCCGCCGAATATTTCGCTGGGCAGGGCGCGGCGGGCGCGCACCGGACCATTTTCACCGTCGGCGACTACAAGCAGGCAATCTTCGGCTTCCAGGGAACCGATCCGGCGAGCTTCGACGTCGCCCGCGCCTGGTTCCAGCGCGAGGCGGAGGGGATCGGGCGCGACTTCCTCGATCTTTCGATGGACCTCAGCTTCCGCTCATCGCCGCCGATCCTCCGGCTCGTCGATCGGGTCGTCGCCGACCTCGGGCACGAGGCCTTGGGCCTGCCGCGCCGCCCGAATCCGCATCGCAGCCATTTTCCGGAGCGCCCGGGTTCGGTGACTTTGTGGCACCCGTTCACTTCCGAGGCCGGAGAAGAGGAGGAGAGCGGCGAGGAAGGTTGGGTGAGTGACACCGTCCGCCGCTACGCCGCGCGGCTCGCCCGCCAGATCAGGCTGTGGATCGAGAGGCCCTTCCGGCTCGAATGCCGCGAGCGGCCGCTCCGCCCGGAGGACATCCTCATCCTCGTCCGCCGGCGCGGCGACCTCGCCTCGCTGCTGGTCGCGCGGCTCCACGCAGAGGGGGTGCCGGTCGCCGGCGCCGATCGGCTGCTGCTGTCGGCGCCCCTCGCCGTCCAGGACCTGCTCGCCGCCGCCCGCTTCGCGCTCCAGCCGCTCGACGACCTCAACCTCGCGGCGCTGCTCGTCTCGCCCGTGTTCGGCTGGAGCCAGGACGAGCTGTTCGAGGTGGCGTTCGGGCGGGATGGGCCGCTCTGGCCGCGGTTGCGCGCCGAGGGAGAGCGCCACGCCGCGACGCTGGAGGGGCTGCAGTCGCTCCTCGGCATGGCCGACTATGCGAGCCCGCACCTGTTCTTCGAGACCATCCTCTCCGGGCCGCTCGACGGGCGCCGCAAGCTGATCGAGCGGCTCGGGCCCGAGGCGCGCGACCCCATCGACGAGCTGGTCGCCGGCGCCCTGGAGTTCGAGAATTCGGGCACGCCCTCCCTCGAAGGCTTTCTCGCCTGGTTCGCGCGCGGCGACGTCGAGATCGTCCGCGACCCCTCGGCGCCGCTCGATGCGGTGCGGGTGATGACGGTCCACGGCTCCAAGGGCCTGCAATCGCCGGTGGTCATCCTCGCCGACGCCTGCGCCGATCCGAACCGCAGCGGCGGCGGCCCCGGCGGCCGCCTCGCCGCCTTCACCCTCCCCGACGGCGGCCCCACCGTCCCGGTCTTCCGGCCGCGCAAGGAGGAGCTCGCCGAGCCGCTCAAGGCGCAGGTCGAGGCGCAGGAGCGGCTCGAGCGCGAGGAGCATTGGCGGCTGCTCTACGTCGCCCTCACCCGCGCCGAGGAGCGGCTCTACGTCGGCGGAGCGCTCGGCCCTGCCGACCGCAACGGCCCGCCCGAGGCGAGCTGGTATGCGGCGGTGCGCAGCGC
>JALYHK010000387.1 GCA_030776605.1 Pseudomonadota bacterium | reverse complement strand
CGTGATGCCGCGGCGCCTCAGCGCCTGCATTGCGTCGCGGGCGTCGGGCTTCACCGCATCGGCGATCGCGAGCACGCCGGCCACCCGCCCCTCGACCGCGACGAGGATGGCGGTGCGCGCTTGCGCCTCCTGCTCGGCCAGAGCCTGTTCCGCCGCCGCGACGTCGACACCGCGCTCGCGCAGGAGGCTCGGTGTGCCGATCAGGATCGTCCGCCCCTCGACCGTTGCCTCCACGCCGCGGCCGGCGCTGGCCTCGAAGTCCCTGGCATCGGCAAGCGACACGTCTTCGTCTTCCGCCGCCGCGACCACGGCGCGCGCGAGCGGGTGCTCCGATGATGATTCGGCGCTCGCCGCGAGGCGAAGGACCTCCGCGCGTTCGAAGTCGCCGAGCGGCTCGGCTGCGACCAGGCGCGGCGCGCCCTCGGTGATCGTGCCGGTCTTGTCGAACACCACGTGCGTGATGTCCTTGAGGATCTGGAACGCGTCGCCCGAGCGCATCAGGATCCCGCGCTCCGCCGCCATGCCGCCGCCGCGGATCAGCGCCAGCGGTGTCGCCATGCCGAGCGCACAGGGATAGCCCATGACCAGCACCGTGACCGCAGCGTAGATCGCGATCACCCAGCGCATGGTATCGCCCCAGGCGAGTGGTGCTATGCCCCAGAACAAAAGCGCGGCGGCCGCGATACCGAGCACCGCCGGCACGTACCAGAGCAGCACCCGGTCGACCATGACCATGATCCCGGGCTTCATCGCCTTCGCTTCTTCCACGTGACGGGCGACCTGACGAAGAAAGCTGTCCTCGCCGACCCGCGAGACCCGCACCAGGAGGGTTCCGGTCTGGTTGACGCTGCCGCCGATCACCTCGTCGCCCATGCGCTTGTCCTCGGGCATGGGCTCGCCGGTGACGATCGACTGATCGACCGCGGAGGCCCCGTCCTCGACCACGCCGTCGATCGGGATGCGCTCGCCGGGACGTACTCGGACGAGATCCTCGCCCCGGACCTCCTCGATCGCCACCTCCCGCTCCGTGCCGTCGCGCATCACCCTCGCGGTGGCGGGCTGCATCTCGAGCAGGCGGCGCACGCTCTCGGATGCCCGGGTGCGCACGATGATCGAGATGTAGCCGGAGAGCAGGTGGTAGGTCGTGAGGAACACGACCACGCCGAAGAAGTCGACCGGCGGGAAGCCCACGAAGCCGTACCAGTCGAGGGGCGGGATCGGCGCGCCGAGGACGCCCCCGACATAGGCGCCGATGGCGCCGACCGAGAGCAGGACGTGCTGGTTGGTGATGAAGCGCCGGGCCGCGCCCCAGGCCATGCGGATGATGCGCCGGCCGTTATAGAAGAAGACGTAGGTGGCGATCGCCCACGCGGTCCAGGCGTGCCAGTCCTGCATCTGCCAGAGGTCCAGCCACATGGCCGCCATGGCGAGGAACAGAACAATGGCGAACGAGGCGGCCGAGATCAGATCATTCCGCTCCTTGCGCTTGAGCTCGAGCTGCTCGTCGAAGGCGCCGACCTTGCGCGGGTCGCGGACGATATAGCCGAGGGAGCGCAAGGTCCCCTTGATCCGGCTCTCGTCCGTGACGTCCGGCCGGAAACGGATCAGCGCCTCCTCATGCGCGAGCGAGACGTGGACCTCCTCGACCCCCTGCTCGCGTTTGACTCCCCGCTCGATCGCGTTGACGCAGAACGAGCAGCTCATCCCGCCGATCTTGAGCTGCAGGCTTTCCAGATCTCGCGGAGCCTTCGCTGCAGCGGTCGGGGCTTGCGCCATGATCAACTCCTACCGCGTCAAGCCGGCGAGCCGGTCGGCCAGAAGAAAGGCGTCGGCCTGACCGTCGCGCGACATCACCAGCATGCTCGTGAGGAACATCGCGTCCGCGGTGCGGAACATCGGATCGCTCAGCCGCCAGGCGCCGTTCTCGTATCTCACCTCGCCAGCGAAGACTGGCGCCACGCCGGCCTCTGTGGGAGCGGGGAGCGCGTCGAACAGAGCGTCCGGCAGGGCGCCGTTGTAT
>JALYHK010000386.1 GCA_030776605.1 Pseudomonadota bacterium | reverse complement strand
GCTTCGTCCTGAGACCCCAGCCCCGCTGGCGCATCCTGCTCAACCTCGCCGTCGGCGTCGCTGGCGCGGTGGCGGGCGGGATCGCGGAGGGGCACGGCGCGGCCCCGCCGAGCCCATGGGACGTCAACAGCCTGATCGTCGTCGCCTCGGGCGCGCTGATCCTGATCGGGATCGTCAACCTGTTCCGCCGCACGCCCGAAGCCTGAGCGGCGCTACTGCAGCTCGAAGGTGACCGTGAGGCTCACCGCGAGCCGCTGCTCGCCGGGGTCGATGCGCACGTCCTGAGCCATTGCCGAGCGGGCTTCCGCCATCGGCCGAGGGAAGGGGACCTGCGGCGGCCCGGCCTCGCTCACCGCCAGCACCCGGCGGACCTGCATGCCGAGGGCGCGGGCATAGAGCTCCGCCCTGGCGCGGGCGTTGGCGATGGCGACGGTGCGCGCCTCGTCGAGCGCCGCCTCGGGACGGTCGATCTCGAGCATCGGCCCGCTAATCTGGTTGGCGCCCTGGGCGACGAGAGCATCGAGGATGCGGCCGGTCTCGGCGATGTCTCGGAAGCGGATGCTCACCTCATTGCCGGCGCGGTAGCCGATCAGCCGCGGCGGCTGGTTCTCGGCATAGCGATATTCGGGGTGGAGATTGATGTTGCTGGTCTGGATGTCGCGGTCGGCGATGCCGGCGCGGCGCAGCGCCTCGCGCACCGCCGCCATGCGCGCGGCGTTGAGCCGCAGCGCCTCGGTGGCGGTCGGCGCCTGCGTGATCACCCCGGCGCTGATCCGCGCGATGTCTGGGACGCGGGTCACCTCGCCGACGGCCACCACGTCGAGCCTGGTGCCGTCGATGCCCTGCACCGACGGGGGCGGCATCGGATTGGCCTGCGCGGCCGCCGCGGCGGGCAGCGCCAGCGCGGCCAGCGCGGCCAGCGTCAGCAAGGCCGAATGTCGGATCATGGTCTCACTCCTTCTCGCACGGCCCGGCGGGCCCCGCCCAGCTAACGCGGACGAGGCTGCATCGTTGCTGAACCGCAAGGAGCCGCCGGCGCGCGCCGGCGGCCCCCAGCGAGACCGGCTCGCCCCGCCTCAGGCGCGGCGGGCGACGATCAGACGGTATATGAACAGGATGATGATCGCACCGACGATCGCGGCGATGAAGCTCGCGCCTTGATCGCCCTCACCGTACCAGCCGACCATCCGACCGAGGAAGCCCGCGACGAGCGCTCCGCCGATGCCCAGCAGGATTGTGACGATGCACCCGCCCGGATCGCGCCCGGGCATGATCACCTTGGCGATCAGACCGGCGAGACCGCCGATGATGATCCACCACAGCCATCCATGGTCAGCGAGTAACTCCATTCCCTTCCCTCCTCTTGCCGTGCGGGCGAATTCATCCGCCATTCAGCGATGGTAAAGACGTAACAATGGATGTACAGGCCCGGTTCCGGCAGCCGGGGGGCGTCGGCGATAATTCAGCTTGAGGCGGGTGCTTTATTCGGCTAACACACTGCTGCGGCCGTGTGGGCTGGCGGGATTGAAGTGGGGAAGATGAAGGCGATGAACTTCGAGGCCGCCAAGTGGCGCGTCGGATCGCGCGAAGAGGTCATCGTCGATGACGCGGCGCTGGCCCGGCGGCGGCGCAGGCGCAACCTGCTCATCATCGCCGCCGTCGTCGCCCTCGTCGTGCTCGTCGGCGCTTTCCTGATGATGTCTGGCGGCGGCGACAAGGCCGCCCCGGCGGGGAAAGGCGCGCGCGCCGAGTCTCTGCCGGGGGTCACCGTCATCGTGCCCGGCCGCCAGCAGGTCTCCGGGATCGTCTCGGCGACCGGCTCGCTCGCCGCGCGGCGCGACCTTCCGGTCGGCGTTCCCGGCGAGGGCGGACAGGTCGCGCGCGTCCTCGTCGAGCCCGGACAGTGGGTCCGCGCCGGCCAGACGCTGGCGGTGATCGACCGCTCCGTCCAGTCGCAGGAGGCGGCCCAGCTCGCGGCACAGATCGAAGTGGCACGCGCCGACCTGCGCCTCGCCCAGAAC
>JALYHK010000385.1 GCA_030776605.1 Pseudomonadota bacterium | reverse complement strand
CGGCGCGCACGCCGACGATCAGCGTCTCTATCTCTTCATCCATCCGGAAACCTCTCCCTCAGCCGCGCCAGCTCGTCCGCCGTCACGCTCTCCTCCGCCGCCGGCGCCAGCGCCGCCAGCACCGCGGCGAGCTCCGCCCGCGTCGCTCCCCAGAATTCGTCCGGCCGCCACCCCAGCAGCGCCCCCGCCACGCCCGCGAGGCGCGCCGCGGCCTGGCTAAACACGGCCCTGCAGGATTTGGCCGAGAAGAACCCGCAGGACCGGAGTCGCGCGGGCCAGGCCCTGCTCGGCGACCGCCGCCCCGATCCGCTCGCGCGTCAGCCCCTCCGGCCGCGCCGCGGCGCAATGCCAGAACAGCGCCGCCATCTCGCCCAGCTTCAGTCCGCCGCCGGCGGCGCGCTCGACCAGCGCGAACAGCGGCCCCAGTTCCTCCTCCGCCGCGACCAGTGCCTCGAAGCTCGGCCGCAGCACCAGAGTCTCCCCGCCCACGACAAGCGTCGCCTCGCCCCGCGCCTCGTTCGCCGCTCTCCCATCTGGGGAGAGGGGTGAGGGGCCGCTCACAGGCTCGCCACCTCGCCCGAGCTCTCGAGGCTCAGGGCGTAGTTGCGCTCGCCGTTATAATCGCCGGCATAGTCGAGCCGCGTCACCAGGAACCGCCCGCGCATCCGCTCGCCGCTCTCGAAGCTGAGCTCGTAGTCGTCGAGCAGGCCGGCCAGCGCATTTGCCTTGAGCCGCAACTCGGCCGCCGAACCGGTGAAAATCCCGCTCGCCGACACCGAGACCGAGCGGACGCCGGCGCCCGAGAGCAGCTCGCGCCAACCGGCCGAGTCCTTGCTGGTGACGTTCACCGCCTCGCCGTTCACCGACATTTGCGTCGTGCGCATCCCCGCCACCGTCGCATAGGCGGGCGGAGATCCGCCGTTCCCGATCTTCAGCAAAAATGCGCTTCCCTTTTCCGCTGTCATGAGTCACTCTCCTGTGTTATTCCAAACCTAGTGGATTGGAATTTAACATGATTTCAGCATTGATGATCGTCCCGCTGCTGCTCGCGCAGCAGGTCCTGGCGTCCGCCGAGCGGAGCCAGTTTTCGCGCTGCATGCGCGCCTTCATCGACTCGAAGCTGGAGGAGCGGATGTCCCCCGAGGCCTTCGATACCGCCCAGGCTTCGGCCTGCTCGCAGCAGGAGGCCGCCTATCGGAGCGCCTATATCGCCGCCGCCATGCGCGCCGGCGACAATCGCGCGGCCGCGGAGGAAGGCGCCGGCATCGAGATCGAGGACCTCCGGGACAACTACAAAGAGCTGTTCCGCAACGCGCAGCCCGAATAGCTCAGCGCACCGCGAGCAGCCGCGCCCGGAACTCGATCACCGCCGCCCAGTGGTCTTTGTCGCGCACGATCCGCGTCCGCAGATAGCGCATCGTCACCACCCGCCAGCCCTCCGCCTCACCCGCGACCGCGCCCAGTGCCGCCTCCGCCGCGCCCGCCAGCCTGCGCAGCCGCAGCGGCCGTTCGCCCTTGTCGTAGAGGCTCGCCGCCAGCCGCACCTCCCGGCCCTCGCTGCCCTTGTGGCTCCAGTCGCTCTCGAGATCGATCGAGACGAGCGCATGGGGCAGCGCCGCCTGCAGCGGCGGCGAATCATAGACCCGCCCAATTCCCTCCACCGCCGCCAGCGCCGCCGCAGCGGCCTCGAGCAGCGTCTCTCCGGCCATTCTCATGCCAGCCTCCCGATCAGCGCCCGCAGGCGGGGATCGAGAATGAGCCGCCGCGCCAGGCCCCGCCCGGACAGCCGCACGCCCTCCTCCGTCTCTTCGGCGGCGATCCCGCCCGGGAGCTCGGCGGCGAGCTGCGCCGCGAGTGCGCGCCGGCGCCTTTCGCGGCATCGTTCCGCCAGCCGACGCCCTTCTTCCTCCAGCCGCTCCAGCATCGCCCCCTCCCTCAGCTGAGCCGCAGCCGCCGGTAGGGCAGCCACAATGCGGTCACCGCCGCCGGCGGCCCCTCGCTGCCGTCGCGGCGGGTGTAGAGGTGGGC
>JALYHK010000384.1:687-2040 GCA_030776605.1 Pseudomonadota bacterium | reverse complement strand
GCCCGAGGGCGATGCGCGGATCGCGCGTCCCGCCGCCGCGCCCGAGCTCGAGGCCGGGGAGGGCGGCCACTGATGGGCCTGTGGGACGTCCTCGCCGCCATCGCCCCGGAGCTGATCCTCGCGATCGGCGCGACCGACCTGTTGCTGCTCGCCGCCTTCAGCCGCAACCCGCGTGTCGACCGGACGATCTCGATCTCGGCGGTGGTCCTGCTGCTCGTCGCCGCCACTTCGCTGCTCGGCCCGGCGAGCTACGCCGGCGACGTCTTCGGCGGCCAGTATCGCGCCGACGGCTTCGCCGCCTTCGCCAAGGCCCTGATCTTCATCGGCTCGGCCGTCGCCATCGCCATGGCGCCGGGCTTCTTCCGCCGCTTCGGCGAGATGGAGGGCGAATTTCCGGTGCTGATCCTCTTCTCCGCGATCGGCATGGGGATCATGGTGTCGGCCGGGGACCTGCTGATGCTCTACGTCGGGCTCGAGCTGCAGAGCCTGTCGGCCTACGTCCTCGCCAGCTTCCTGCGCCGCGACGCCCGCTCGGCCGAGGCCGGGCTTAAATATTTCGTGCTGGGCGCGCTCGCGAGCGGGATCCTGCTCTACGGCATTTCGCTGCTCTACGGCTTCACCGGCACCACCATGTTCGACGGCATCGCCGCCGCGCTCCGTGCGCAGGCGGGAGGCGAGGAGGGGCTCGGGGCGGGCGCGCTGTTCGGCCTCGTCTTCGTCTTCGCCGGCCTTGCCTTCAAGATCAGCGCGGTGCCGTTCCACATGTGGACCCCTGATGTCTACGAAGGCGCGCCGACGCCGGTCACCGCCTTCTTCGCCAGCGCGCCGAAGGTGGCGGCGATGGCGCTGATGGTCCGCGTCGCTATGGAGGCGATGGGCCCGGCGACGGACGCCTGGCGGCAGATCGTCATCTTCTCCGCGCTGGCCTCCACGGTGCTCGGCGGCGTCGCGGCGATCGGCCAGCGCAATGTCAAGCGCCTGCTCGCCTACAGCTCGATCAACAATATCGGCTTCGCGCTGATCGGCCTCGCCGCCGGCACGCGGGAGGGCGCCGCCTCGGTGCTCTTCTACATGGCGGTCTATATGGTGATGACGCTCGGCGCCTTCCTCGTGGTGCTGAGGATGCGGGATGCGGAGGGGAGGCCGGTGGAGGCGATCGATTCGCTTTCCGGGCTTTCGAGGAGCCGGCCCGGGTTGGCGCTCGCCATGGCGCTGTTCATGTTCAGCCTTGCGGGCATCCCGCCGCTGATGGGCTTCTGGCCGAAATTCTACGTCTTCCTCGCCGCGGTCCAGGCGGACCTCACCTGGCTCGCTGCGGTCGGCATCGCCACCTCGGTCATCGGCGCTTATTAC
>JALYHK010000384.1:0-677 GCA_030776605.1 Pseudomonadota bacterium | reverse complement strand
ATGTATTTCGACGAACCCGCGCCCGCTTACGAGCGCACCGCCGAGCCGGTCGGCACCGCGCTGATCCTCGCCTCGGCGCTGTTCGTCAGCCCGGTCGGCTATCTCGCCATTCCGGCGCTCGACACGCTCTCGCGGAGCGCGGCCGGGGCCTTGTTCTGATCCGCACCGTCGCCGTCACCGGCTCGACCAACGACGACCTGCTCGGGCTCGCCAGGGACGGCGCGGCGGAGGGGCTGTGGCTGCGCGCTGAGCGGCAGACCGGCGGCAAGGGGCGGCAGAGGCGCGAATGGCAGTCGCCGCCGGGCAACCTCCACGCCAGCACGCTGGTGCGGCTGCGGCCTGGCGACCCGCCGGCGCCTACGCTGGCGCTGGTCGCGGCGGTGGCGCTGCACGAGGTGGCCTCCATTTTGGCGCCGGAGCTCCGGATCAAATGGCCCAACGACCTCATGGCCGGAGCCGCCAAGCTCGCCGGCATCCTGCTCGAACGGGCGGAGGACGCGGTCGTGATCGGCTTCGGCGCAAACCTCGCCGAGCATCCGCGAGGCACGGCGCGGCCCGCGACCAGCTTTGCCGAGCTCGGCGCGGGGGCGCCCGACCCGGCGGGGTTCCTCGAGGCGCTGGCGGAGAGCTTCGGCCGCTGGCTCGCCCGCTGGCGGGGTGAAGGCGTGGCGCCGATC
>JALYHK010000383.1 GCA_030776605.1 Pseudomonadota bacterium | reverse complement strand
GCCACTTCCTCGCCGCGCCGGGCGGGCAGGCAGTGGAGGAAGGCGGCGCCGGGGGCCCGCTCCATCAGCGCCTCGTCGACGCGGTAGCCGGCGAACGCCGCGCGCCGCCTCTCCGCCTCCTCGTCCTGGCCCATCGACACCCAGACGTCGGTATAGATGATGTCGGCGCCCTCGACCGCCTCGGCCGGATCGGCGAGCTGGCGCACGCCTTCGGGCGGATCGGCGAGGCCGTAGCCTTCGGGGCTGGCGATGCGCAGCTCGGCGCCGAGCCGCGCGCAGGCCTCGGCGAGCGAGCGGCAGACGTTGCTGTCGCCGTCGCCGATAAAGGCGATGCGCGCCCCCGCGATCCGCCCGGCGACCTGCTTGAGGGTGAGCATGTCGGCGAGCGCCTGCAGCGGATGCGCCTTGTCGGAGAGCATGTTGAGCAGCGGGGCCGCGGCCGCCGCGGCCATCGCCTCGAGGTCTCGGTGGTCGACGACCCGCGCGGCGATCACCGCATGGTAGCAGGCCAGCGTCCGCGCCACGTCCTCGGTGCTTTCGCGCGTGCCGAGGCCGACCTCCTCCTTCTGGATGGTGACGGGGTGGCCGCCGAGCTGGACCACCGCCATCTCCATCGAGTTGCGGGTCCTGGCGCTCGGCTTCTGGAAGAGGAGCGCGACGCCCTTGCCGGCGAGCGGGCGGCCGAGGTCGCGCTCGGCATTGGCGAGGATCCGCTCCAGCTCTTCCCCGGTCAGATCGGCGATGGCGAGCAGGTGCCTCACCAGCTCCTTTCCTTCCTCACCATCGTGCCGATGCCCTGGTCGGTGAGCAGCTCGATCAGCAGCGCGTGGGGCACGCGGCCGTCGATGATATGCGCGGTGCCGACGCCGCCGTCGACCGCGTCGGCGCAGGCGCGCAGCTTGGGGATCATGCCGGCGCTGACGCTCGCGCTGTCGATCCGCTCGCGCAGCTCCGCGGAGGTGAGCCGGGGGACCAGCGAGCTCTCGTCGCTCACGTCCTCGAGCAGCCCGGGCGCGGCGGTGAGATAGACGATCTTCTCGGCCGCCATCGCCACCGCGATCGCCCGCGCCGCCTCGTCGGCGTTGATGTTGTAGGGCTGGCCGGTGGCGTCGGCGCCGATCGTCGAGACCACCGGCGCGAGGCCCTCGTCGAGCAGCCGGTGGAGCACCGATGCGCGGACGTGGCTGACGTCGCCGACATAGCCGAGCGCCGATTCGCGCGGCGAGGCGGTGAGCAGGCCGCCGTCCTCGCCCGAGACGCCGACCGCGACCGGCTCGTCCAGCGCCTCGCGGTTGATCGTGCCGACCAGGTCGCGGTTGATCTTGCCGGTGAGCACCATCCGGACGATCTCGAGCGTCTCCTCGTCGGTAACGCGAAGGCCTTGGTGGAACCGCGGCTCCTTGCCCATCCGCCGCATCAGCGCGTCGACCTGCTGCCCGCCGCCGTGGACGAGCACGCAGCGCACGCCGACGCTCCTCAGCAGCAGCACGTCCTGCGCCAGCGCGCGGTCGAGCGCCTGGTCGATCGCCGCGCCGCCGAGCTTCACCACCACCGACTTGCCGGCGAAGCGGCGGATGTAGGGCAGCGCCTCGACGAGGATGCGCGCGATGTCGGCCGGTGCGTTCACGAGGTCCGCTCCGTCGCCCCGGCGAAGGCCGGGGTCCATGCGTGTCGCGCCGGAATGACGGGGAAGGGATCGGCGCCGTTCACGAGGTCCTCGAATTCTCTTCGATGTAGCCCGGGCCGAGATCGACTCCGATCGCCTCGGCGGTGCCGGCGCCGGCGCCGAGATGGACCTCGATGGCCAGCTCGCTCCCGGCCATGTGCCGCGCGACCGCCTCGGCGTCGTGCTCGGCCGCCGCGCCGCCGCGCGATACGAGGATTTCCCCGTAATGGACCCGCGCCGCCTCCGCCTCGAAGGCGACCCCGGCCGATCCCGCCGCGGCGAGCAGCCGCCCCCAATAAGGGTCGCCGCCGTGCCACGAGCATTTGACCAGATTGTTCTCGGCGATCGCCTTGGCGGCGGCGCGTGCCTCGGCGT
>JALYHK010000382.1 GCA_030776605.1 Pseudomonadota bacterium | reverse complement strand
ACGTCAAGCCGCTGCTCCCGCTCGTCCGCGCCGGCAGGATCGCCGCGCTCGCGCACATCACCGGCGGCGGGCTGCTCGAGAACGTGCCCCGCGTGCTCCCCGACGGGCTCCACGCCAGGATCGACGCGGGCGCCTGGCCGCAGCCGGCGCTGATGGCCTTCCTCCAGGCGCAGGGCAATATCGAGCCCGGAGAGATGGCGCGGACCTTCAACTGCGGCATCGGCATGGCCGTCATCATCGCTCCGGACGGTGCGAAAGAGGTTTCAGAAGCGCTTGAGAAGTCAGGCGAGACGGTCTTCACCATCGGCCGCGTCGAGGAAGGGCCGCGCGGCTGCACCGTCAGCGGCTCAGCCGGCACCTGGAGCGCGCGCGGCGACTGGTCGGCCGGGCACCATGGCTGAGAAGGTCCGCGTCGCCGTGCTGATCTCCGGCCGCGGCTCGAACATGCTCGCTCTGTCCGAATACAAGCGGCGCGACCCCGACCGGGCCTACGAGATCGTGCTGGTCGCCTCCAACGTGCCCGAAGCGCGCGGGCTGGTGGTGGCGCGGCGGCTCGGGATCGACATCTGGGCGAAGAGCCACAAAGGAATGCCGCGCGAGGAGTTCGACCGGCTGCTGGAGGAGGAGCTGAGGCGGCGCGGGGTCGAGCTCGTCGCC
Organism: Pseudomonadota bacterium; assembly: GCA_030776605.1. Lineage (GTDB taxonomy): Bacteria > Pseudomonadota > Alphaproteobacteria > Sphingomonadales > Sphingomonadaceae > Allosphingosinicella. The sequence goes on along the minus strand of JALYHK010000382.1, from coordinate 1,390 downwards.
CTGGCGGGCTATATGCGCCTCCTCTCCTGCGCCTTCGTCGAACGCTGGGAAGGCCGCATCCTCAACATCCACCCCTCGCTGCTGCCGCTGCACAAAGGGCTCGACACCCATGCCCGCGCCATCGCCGCCGGCGACCGCGAGGCGGGCTGCTCGGTCCACCTCGTCACGCCCGAGCTCGACGCGGGTCCCGTGATCGCCCAGGCGCGGGTGCGGATTCGCCCGAACGACACGCCCGACAGCCTCGCCGCGCGGGTGCTCGAGGAAGAGCACAAGCTCTATCCGATCGCGCTCGAGCAATTCTGCCTGGCGCTGCGGCAAGCGGAAGCGCGGGAGCGGCTCCCCTAGCGACGCCAGCGGACGGTGCCGTCGGCGTCGATCCGGATCCCCGCCTCCGGAAAGTCGCGGGCGGTTACTTCGGCGATCCGCCGCGCCGCTGCCCCGCTGGGGTCGAGGTAGGGGCCGCCCGGCCGGTCCTGCCGCGCCGAGACGATCCGCGCCGAGACCAGCTCCCCGGCGGGGTCCACCTCGAGCGCGGCGACCGGCGCCAGCCCCGAATTGCCGCTGAGGTTGAAGCGGCCGTAGGTCCAGAAGTTGCCGAGGCTGTAGGCGATGAAGCGGCCGCGATAGACTTCGATCGCCCGCGGCACGTGCGGACCGTGGCAGAAGACGATGTCCGCGCCGGCGTCGACCGCGGTGCGCGCGAAGCGGAAGGGGTCGCCGCGGTTTTCGTTGAGGAAAATTTCGGTCGCGCGGGTGACCCGGTCGTGCAAGGCGCCCTCGGCGCCGATGTGGCAGGAAACGATCACCACGTCGGCGCGCGAGGCGGCCTCCCGGACCATCTGCGTCAGCCGCCCGTAGTCGTTGACCTGGAGCAGCCCCGGGTTGTGGCCGAAGGCGACGAGCGCGAAGCGGCGGCCGTCGGGCAGCGTCTGGACGCCGATCCGGGTGCCGGGCGAATCGGCGCCGGCGACGACCAGTCCGGCGCCGGTGAGGTTGCGATAGGTGGCGGCGCGGCCGCTCTCGCCGAAGTCGCGGCTGTGGTTGTTGGCGTTCGAGACCAGCGTGAAGCCGGCGCGCCCGAGATAGTCGGCGTGGAAAGGGGGGCTGCGGAAGGTGAAGCAGACGCGCGGGTTCGAGCAGGCCTTGGCGTCCTCGCTGCTGGTGTGGACGGTCCCCTCGAAATTGCCGAACACCACGTCGGCGGCGCGGAACTGGCGGACCAGCTCTGGCCCCAGCACCGCGGCGGGATCGGCGCCGGGGGTGATGCGCGGGTCCATGATCGGCTCGGGCCAGTCGCTCCCCATCATGATGTCGCCGACGCCGATCACCCGGTAGCTGCGCCGCGGCGCCGGCGCCGGCGCGCGCGGCAGAGGCGGGACCGCTACGGGAG
>JALYHK010000381.1 GCA_030776605.1 Pseudomonadota bacterium | reverse complement strand
GGTGCAAGCAGCGGATTCGGCGCGCGCCGAGGCGGCGCAGCGCTTGATCGATATGGCATGGCCCGAAGGTCAGCTCGTCCGGGCCGTGTCGGCGGCGATGGGCGCAGCGGCGGAGGCGCCGGCCGTTTCCGATCCGCAAGCCGCCGCACGCGATCCCCATCATGCCGAGCGGGTGCGGCTCACCCAAGAAGCAAGCATGCGCGAGATCGTCCGCCTGCTTGGGGAGGTGGAATCAGGGTTTCGGACGATAACGGCTCGCCTCTATGCCCGGCGCCTCGGCCCGGTGGAGCTGGAGCAAGCGGTGGCCTTCTATGCCAGCCCCGCGGGTCAGCGCTTGGTAAGCGGCGCGTTCGAGCTTGCCGCCGATCCCGTGGCGGCTCGCGCCTTCGAGTCGTTCCAGCCGGAGCTCTCCGCAATCATGGCTGCCGAGCTTGCCGACCTCCCGACCGACATTCTCGCCGCCACTGCCCACCTGCCGCCGCTGCCCAGGCTGAACGAGGCGCTCGCGGGGGCAGGCGCCGCCGAGGAGGGACAGGACGCCACGGATCCGGCGCCGGGAGAGCGGGCCGCGGCGCCCCTCCCGCCGGTCGATCCGGCGCGGTTGGCGGCGGCTCGGCGCCTCGCGGAGCGCCTGTGGCCGGTGGATGCATTCGGCGAGCCGCTGGCGCTCCAGCCGCTGGCGGATGTGCTGATCGAAACGCCGATCGCCGCCCTCGGGCTTCCGATTCCGGCCGACGCCGGACTTCGGCCCGAGGCCACGATCGGCGAGATCCTGGCCCAGTTCGATCCCCATTATCGCGAGCGCCTCCGGATCGTCCTCGACCTGCTCTCCCGCGACCTCGGCCGCGCCTTTGCGGCCGCAGCGCCCGAATACAATCGGATTACGGCCGAGCTCTACGCGCGCGAGTTCAGCGTTGCCGAGCTCGATGCGGCGTCGCGCTTCTTCGGGAGTCCCGCCGGTCGCACGCTGATGCGCGAGTCGGTAGCGGCGCTTTCGGACCCTGACTTCATGCGCGACCTGATGAGCCTCGTCCCCGGGATGATCGCGTCGGCGGGGCCCGCAATGGAGCGCATCCAGGGGGCGACGGCGCACCTGCCGCCGCCGCCCCCGGACGAGGAGGATGCGGAGGAGGATGCGGACGGCGAGGAAGACGAGGAGTGACGCGGCCCGCGACGGGGAAGACAGGAGGACGAAGGGGAGGAGTGAGCGGGGCGGCGGGGCTGCGGCCGCCGAGCCATTCAGGCGAGGCTCAGCCTTGCCGGCTAGATTCGGGCAACCGACTCGCCGCCCGGCGCGTTCATTCCGCGCGTCCCGAGTAGCAGGACAGGAGGCTCGTATGCGTATGTCTTTCATCGGCGCCGCCGCGCTCGCGCTCGCCGCGCCGGCTGCCGGCCAGCAGGTCTTCCCTCCCGAAATGGACGAGGAGATCGTCCGCGCCATCCCTCCGGCCGAACAGGTAGAGGCGGTCGGCGAGGTGATGGACCGGGTCCTCGGGGCGGTCCTCGACATGCCGATCGGGCCGATCGTCGATGCGATCGAAGCCGCCGATCCGCGCGGCCCCCGCGCCCGCAGCTATGACCGCTCCCCGCGCACGCTGCGCGACATGGCAGGGCGCGACGATCCCTATTTCGAGGAGCGGATGCGCGACTCGATTCATGGCGTCGCGGCGGGCATGGGGGTGATGGCGGAGCAGATGGCCGTGCTCGCGCCGGCAATGCGCCGTTCGCTCGCCCAGATCGAACGGGACATCGCCCGGGCCACCGACGAGGCGCGCGAGCGCCGCGAGCGCGAGGAGCGCCGCGGCCGCTGAGCCTAGAGAGAAATCGCGCGTCCCGCGCAGGCCGCCGGTGGACCTTGGCGGCACGGGCGCTAAGAGCGTCAGCCCATGTGGCAGCTCTATCAGTTCCCGCTGTGCCCCTTCTCGCGCAAGGTCCGGCTGATGCTCGCCGAGAAGGGCGTGGCGCATGAGTTGGTGCGCGAAAGCCCTTGGCTGAAGCGCGACGAGTTCGTCGACATCAACCCCGCCGCACAGCCGCCGGTCCTGGTCGAGGA
>JALYHK010000380.1 GCA_030776605.1 Pseudomonadota bacterium | reverse complement strand
CCGCAGCGGCCTGTGGCTCAACCTGGGCTCGGCCGCCAGCGGCCAGTCAATCGCCGTCGATGCGGCGACCATCGTGGAGGAGGGCTCGACTCGCCAGGCCTGGTTCCGTCTCACCAACCCCGGCGAGAGCGGCCCGAGCAACCGCTCCTATCTGCTGCGCATCGACTGCGCCGCGCGCACCTTGAACTCGATGGCCTTCCGCCGCCACGGCCCGGACGGCGAGGTGCTCGAGGAGAACGATTACGGTCCGGGCGGGGAGGGGGTCTCGCCGATCGCCGGCGGCACCGTGATGGAGATCGCCTACCTCGCGCTCTGCACCTAGCGGGCGGCGCCCGGCTCCTCCCTGCGCGCCTCGGCGATGAAGCGGTCCATCCGCTCCTCGAGCACCGGCAAGGGAACCGAGCCGAGCGCGAGGATCGCGTCGTGGAAGGCGCGCTGGTCGAAGCGCTCGCCGAGCGCCGCCTCGGCCTCGGCCCGGTGGCGGCGGATCTGCAGCTCCCCGAGCTTGTAGGCGAGCGCCTGGCCGGGCCAGCTGATGTAGCGGTCGATCTCGGTGGTGATCTCGTGCTCGGAAAGCGCTGTGTTGTCGCGCAAATAGGCGAGGGCCTGGTCGCGGGTCCAGCCGAAGGCGTGGATGCCAGTGTCGATCACGAGCCGCGCGGCGCGCCACATTTCGTAGGTGAGCCGGCCGAAATCCTCATAAGGCGTTTCGTAGATGCCCATCACCGTGCCGAGCCATTCGACGTAGAGGCCCCAGCCCTCGCCGTAGCCGGAGAAATAGAGCTCGCGGCGGAAATCCGGGCGCTCGGGCGCCTCGAGCGCGAGCGCGGCCTGGAAGCTGTGGCCGGGGGTGCATTCGTGGAGCGCCAGCGCCGGGATGGCGTAGAGCGGCCGCGCCGGCAGGTTCCAGGTGTTGAACATGCAGTTCTCGAGGCCGCCGCGCCCCGCCGTGTAGATCGGCGCGATCGCCTCGGGGACGGGGACGATGCCGTGGCGGTAGCGCGGCAGCGTGCCGATCGTCTCGCTCAGCGCGCCATCCGCCTTCTTCACCACATAAGCGGCGAAGGCGAGCAGCTCGCGCGGGCTGCTGGCGTAGAATTGCGGATCGGTGCGCAGGAAGTGGATGAACTCGGGGAGCGTGCCCTCGAACTCCGCCCGCCGCATCGTCGCTTCCATCTCGGCCCTGATCCGGGCGACTTCGCTCAGCCCGATCCGGTGGATCTGCTCGGGCGTCATGTCGAGGGTGGTGAAGCCGCGGATCATCGCCTGGTAGTAATCGCGGCCGTCCGGCAGGGCGTAGGCGGCGAGGGTGGTGCGGGTGCGCGGCAGATATTCCTCGCGGAACATGGTGAGGAGCTCGCGATAGGCGGGGACGACCGCCTCGCGCAGCGCCGCTCGCGCCTCGGCGCGGAGGCGCTCCTGCTCGGCTGCCGGGATCGAGGAGGGCATGGCGGCGAACGGCGCCCACAGCGGATTGGTCTCGTCGGCGGCAAGATAGGGCTCGATGGTGCGGTCGCGGCCCTCGAGTGACACGCGCGGGACCGAGAAGCCGCGGGCGAGCCCCGCGCGCATATTGGCCATCTGCTCGTCGAAGTAGCGGGGGATGTCGCGGAGCCGGCCGAGATAGCGGCGATAGGCCTCGGCATCGCTGAGCGTGCCGTAAGGCCGAAGCTCGCCCCAGAAGAAGGTGTCGGCGTTGAGCGGCGCCTCGTAGGTCCGGAATTGGACCTCGTTCGCCATCTCCTCGATCACCGTGCGGAACACCATCGCATTCTCGCGCTCCTCCGGCGACAGCTGGTCGAGCGGAATGCGGTCGAGCTCGGCGAGGACGCGCGTCCAGTAGGCGAGCCGCTCGCGCTGCGCGGCGGCGTCTACCTGCGGCAGCCGATCGCCGGCCACCCAGCGGCCGTTCTCGCCCGGCACACGGCCCTCCTGCTCCATCCGCCAGCGGAATTCCTCGGTGTAGAGGCGGCGGAGGCGCTCGTCGGCCGAGGCTGGCTCGGCCGCCTGCGCGGGCTGCGCCGGCAGCGGCGCGGCGGGAACGGCGGCGGCGACCAGCAG
>JALYHK010000379.1 GCA_030776605.1 Pseudomonadota bacterium | reverse complement strand
GCATATTGGTGGTAATATTCCGCCTGGACGCGGTCGCCGCCCATCTGCGCGTCGCGCGCAAGGGCCTTATATTTCTCGAGCAGCTGTGCGGCGTTGCCGCGCTGCCTGTTGTCCTGACGGTTGCCCATGTTGGGCGAACCCGGTGCGCGGCTTCCGCCGCCGCGGCCGCGCCTGCGGCCGCCCTGACGATTGTTGATCAAACGCAAATCCTCGCCAAAAGGTGGTCTTCTCTGCCACTCCCGCGGCCAGGCCCTTCCCGGCCGCAATTCTGTGCGACGCCCGCGGGAGGAAACCGCATCGCGGCTCCCGCCTCCTCACGCTGAGATCGCCGCAGAGGGCGACAGAGCAATCGGGGGTCGGCTACGGGAGCCCCACGCATTCTATGCTGTGAACGGCCCCGTCCCTGCCGCCCTATGTAGCTAGCCGCGCAGACAAATCCAAGCAGAAAGATTTTGACCTGGATCAGCGGGTGAGGAGAAGACAGCGCGGGCGGCCGGAAAGGTCGCTGCGCACCGCCACCCGAAAGCCTTCCGCGGCGAACAGCGAGCCGGCGCTTTCCGCCTGTCCGGCACCGATCTCGAAGCAGGCGCCGCCGCTGGGCGCGAGCAGCGGCGCCACGGCAGGAGCGAGGCGGCGGTATGCGTCGAGCCCGTCGGGTCCGGCGAACAGCGCCTCCGCCGGCTCCCAGCGGGCGACCTCGGGCGGCAGCGCCGCGCCGGCTTCGACATAGGGGGGATTGCAGAGGATGAGATCGACCGCCCCGTCGATCCCCTCCGCCCAGTCTCCCAGGCGGAATTCGGCGCGCGAGGCGAGGCCGAGCCGTTCGGCATTGGCCGCCGCGGCGGCGAGCGCCTGTGCGGATGTGTCGACGCCGAGGCCGCGCGCGTCCGGCCACTGGTCGAGCGCCGCGAGCAGCAGGGCGCCCGAGCCGGTGCCGAGATCGAGCACGCGCCGCGGGGCGCCCGCGCCGAAATGATCGACCGCCGCCTCGATCAGCGTCTCGCTGTCCGGCCGCGGGATCAGCACGGCGGGGCCGACGGCGAGCTCGATCGTCCAGAAGGCGCGGCGGCCGGTGATGTAGGCGACGGGCTCGTGCGCGAGACGGCGCGCGACCAGGGCGTCGACCGCGGGCGGCGCCGGCTCTCCGAGCCGCGACAGCAGCAGCTCCTCCCGCTCGACGCCGAGCGCATGCGCCATCAGCAGCTCGGCATCGAGCCGCGGCGTGCCGCTGACCCGGCCGAGCTCGGCTGCGGCGGCGGCGAGGGCTTCACGCACCGTCATCGAGGTGGGCGAGCCTTTGCGCCTCGTCCTCGGCGACCAGCGCGCCGATCAGCTCGTCGAGCTGTCCCTCGAGGATTTCGGGCAGCCGGTGCAGCGTCAGGTTGATGCGGTGGTCGGTCACCCTCCCTTGCGGAAAATTGTAGGTGCGGATCCGCTCGGAGCGGTCGCCGGACCCCACCATCGACTTGCGCGCGCCCGCCCGCTCGGAGGCGAGCCGGTCCCGCTCCATCTCGTAGAGCCGCGTGCGCAGCACCTTGAGCGCCTTCGCCTTGTTCTTGTGCTGTGATTTTTCATCCTGCTGGATAACGACTAGCCCGGTGGGAAGGTGGGTGATCCTCACCGCGCTGTCGGTGGTGTTGACCGACTGCCCGCCGGGGCCGGAGGAGCGATAGACGTCGATCCTCAAATCCTTGTCGTCGATCTGGACGTCGACGTCCTCGGCCTCCGGCAGCACCGCGACGGTCGCCGCCGAAGTGTGGATGCGCCCGCCGCTCTCGGTGACGGGGACGCGCTGGACGCGGTGGACGCCGCTCTCGAACTTCAGCTTGGCGAACACCCCCTGGCCGCTGATGCTGGCGACCACCTCCTTGAAGCCGCCGATCTCGGCCGGGCTGGCGGAGATGATCTCCACCCGCCAGCCCTGCGCCTCGGCGTAGCGCTGGTACATGCGCAGCAGGTCGCCGGCGAACAGCGCCGCCTCGTCGCCGCCGGTGCCGGCGCGGACCTCCAGGATCAGGCTGTCGAAGTCCTCGCTCGGGTCGATCAGCTACTGGTCCTCGAC
>JALYHK010000378.1 GCA_030776605.1 Pseudomonadota bacterium | reverse complement strand
CAGCAACCCTCTTGAGCCGCGGGTCGTCGAGGCGGGAGGCGATCAGCTCCAGGCCGCCGAGAATCGGCGTCAAAAGGTTGTTGAAGTCGTGCGCGATGCCGCCGGTGAGCTGGCCCACCGCCTCCATCTTCTGCGCCTGCCGCAGCGCTTCCTCGGCGCGCTCGCGCTCGCCCACCTCCGCCCGCAGCCGCTCGAGCGCTGCGCTGAGGTCGGCGGTGCGCTCCGCGACGCGCCTCTCGAGCGTCTCGTTGACCTCGCGCAGCGCCGCTTCGGCGAGCTTCGCCTCGGTGATGTCGAAAGCGACGCCGATGAAGCCGATATGCTCGCCGCTCGGCCCCCAGCGCGGCTGCGATTCCGAGCGCAGCCAGCGCCACTGGCCGTCGGCGCGAAGGTAGCGCCCCTCCAGCGTGAACGGCTTCAGCGTCGCTTCGCCGGCGACCGACTCAGCGACGACGCGGTCGATGTCCTCCGGGTGGATGCGGGTCCGCCAGTCGAAGTCGATCGCCTCCTCGTAGGGCACCCCGAGGAACTCGGCATAAGCCCGATTGACGAAGCCGCGCTTGCGGTCGAGCTTGGTCACCCACATCGGCACCGGCGCCGAATCGGCGATCAGCCGGAAGCGCTCCTCGCTCTCGCGCAGCTTGCGCTCGGCGGTCTGGCGGTCAGTGGCATCATAGCCCTCGACGAAGATGCCGGTGCTGCGGCCGTCCTCGTCGAGGATCGGCTGGTAGACGAAATCGAGCAGCCTCTCCTCGACGGGGCCGTCGGCGGCCCGCGGCAGCGCCAGCGTCACCGAATGTCCGGTGAAGGCCTTTCCGCTCGCGTAGACCTCGTCGAGAAGGTCGATGAATTCCTGGCCGACGATCTCGGGCAGCGCCTCGCGCACCGGCTTTCCGATGATGTCGCGGCGGCCGACGAGTTGGGTATAGGCGGCGTTGGCGAGCTCGAAGACGTGCTCGGGGCCGCGCAGCACCGCCATGAAGCCGGGCGCGTTGTCGAACAGCCGGCGCAGCCGCTCCGCCTCGCCGATTCGCGGCCGTTCGGCGAGGACCGTCGCGGTGGTCTCGACGCAGGCGCAGAACATGCCCCGCACGGACCCGTCGTCGTCGCGCAGCGGGCTGTAGGAGAAGGTGAACCAGGCATGCTCCTCATAGCCCTTGCGGCCAAGGGTGAGCGGCAGGTTCTCGAAATAGGTCGCGTCTCCCGCCAGCGCGCGCTCGACCAGCGGCGAAATCTCGGGCCAGATCTCGGGCCAGATATCCTCGAAGCGGCGCCCGAGCGCCGGGTGCTTGTCGCCGAGCATCTCGAGATAGCCGTCGTTGTAGAGGAAGGTGAGCTCGCGCCCCCAGGCGAGGAACATCGGGAATTTCGAGCTCAGCATGATGCTGACGGCAGTCTTGAGCGGCTGGGGCCAGCCGGCCGGCGCGCCGAGCGGAGTCGCCTCCCAGTCGAGCGCGCGCATCGCCGCGCCCATCTCGCCGCCGCCGGCGAGGAAGTATAGGTCCCGGCTCAGGGCGGGCTCAGCTGGCCACTGCATGGGCCTGGGCCTGGCGGAGCACGCGCAAGAGGTTGCCGCCCACGATCTTGGCGATGTCGGCGTCGCTGAAGCCTTCGCGGCGGAGTCGCTCGGTGATGCGCGGGAGGGCGGCCACGTCCTCCATGCCGACCACGCCGCCGCCGCCGTCCCAGTCGGCGCCGAGCCCGACATGGTCGACCCCCATCACCCGGACGGCGTGGAGCAGGGCACGCATGAACAGGTCGAAGTCGGCGCTCGTATAGGGGCGGCGCGCGTCGAGCGCGGCGCGGTCGGCGAGCAGCCGCCGGCGCTCCTCGGGCGACAGGCGCGCCCAGTTGCGGTGGCGCGCGTTGATCGCCGAGCGCTCCGGCGACGAATCGTGGGCCACGAGGAAGATGCTGTTCATGAACATCACGCCGCCGGCCTGCGCGAGACGGCGCATGCGCGGGTCATCGAGGTTGCGGGGGTGGTCGAAGATCGCCTTGGGACCGGAATGGGAGAGAACGATCGGCACCCGGCTCAGGGCGAGCATCTGAACGAAAGCGGCA
>JALYHK010000377.1 GCA_030776605.1 Pseudomonadota bacterium | reverse complement strand
CCGCGCGGCCGAGCGCGGGCTCGACCTCAGCTACCGGCCCCGGCCCGATCCGGTCGAGGCGCGGCTCTGGATTCTCCGCCGCGTCGACCTCGGCAACTATAAGAAGGGGACGCTGGGCGGCTGGGGAATCGACATGCGCGATCCCGCCGGCGACCGGCGGCTGGTCGAATTCTGCCTCGCCGTCCCTGCCGATCAGTTCCTCGCCGGGGGCTGGACCCGCTCGCTTGCCCGCCGCGCGCTTGCCGACCGCCTTCCCGCCGCCCTCCTCGCCGAGCGCCGCAAGGGCTATCAGGCCGCCGACTGGCACGAGGGGCTGACCGCCGCCCGCGGCGAACTCGAGGAGGAGATCGAGGCGATCGCCGACTGTCCGGCCGCCGCCGAGGCGCTCGACGCGGGCATGATGCGGCGGCTCGTCGAGGAGTGGCCGGAGGAGGGGAGCTGGAGCCGCCCTGCGGTGATGCACCGCTACCGGATGGCGCTGCTGCGCGGCATCTCGGCCGGGCGCTTCATCCGCCAGGCGCTCGGCGCCAACCGCTGACGGCGGGCGGACCGGGGAAGTGCAGGTGGGCGCAGTCGTGAAAGCACGAGTCTCTCCCGTCCGATGCGAGCCAATGCGGACATTCGGACGTGCGAGCGCAGCGCGCCCGCTCATCTAGACTCCGTCGCGAATAGAGCGCAGTTTTGCGCGGAGTGCCGGCAGGGGCAGGAGAACGCACATGGACGAGCAGCAGACTGCATATGCGTCCCCAGTTCGGAACAAAAAGGTCGAACCGGCGGGCGGCGGGACATCGCCTCTCGACGTGATCCTCCAGACTACCGGCGGCTATTGTGTCGCCCGGGCGCTGCACGTCGCGGCCGACCTTGGCATTGCTGACTGCATCGGCGAACAGCCGGCCGGGATCGCCGAAGTGGCGCGAAGCGTCGGCGTCGACGCCGACTCGCTCGGACGAATTCTCAGGCTGTTGAGCGCACACGGTATTTTTTCGGTGACTGGCGGCGACGTTTCCCACAACGAGGTGTCGCGGACGCTGAGGAGCGATGATCCGAAATCGACCCGCGATCTCGCCCGCATGTTCGGACTGCCCTTCTTCTGGGAGACGTTCGCGGCTCTGGACCATACGGTAAGGACGGGACGTCCAGCGGTGGAGAAGGTGCATCCACAGGGGCTGTGGGCATGGTTGTCGGAGCGGCCGGACGCGAGCGCGGTGTTCAACCGAGCGATGATCGGAAAATCCTCCGGCCAAGTTGCCGGAGTGGTCGCCTGCTACGATTTCTCCCGCTTCGGAACGATAGCGGACGTCGGCGGAGGACGCGGTCATCTGCTCCAGGCGATTCTTGAGAAATGGCCCTCCACGTCGGGCGTGCTGTTCGAGCAGCCTCACGTCGTTGCGGAGGTGAACGATATCACCTCCGATCGGCTCACGCTTCGCGGCGGTGATTTCTTCGTTGACGAACTGCCGGTCTGCGATGCCCACATCCTGATGGAGGTGATCCACGACTGGGCCGACGAGGAAGCCTTGCGAATCCTTCAGGCCGTGCGCGATGCTGCGCCCGCTGGCTCCAGGCTGCTGCTGGTCGAGCAGTTGATGCCTGAGACGCCGGGGCCGCACTGGGTGAAGATGCTCGACTTGCACATGATGGCGTTGTTCGCTGCACGGCAGCGCAGTGCGGAAGAATACGACCGCCTTGTGGAGCAGTGCGGGTTCAAGCGCCTCCGTGAGATCGATACGCCGGCTGGGATCACCATTCTTGAGTATGAGCGGGTCTGACGCGACCTTGGTGAACTAGGTTGCTGGCGTGGGTGTCGGAATGAACTCGATGCCGTGCCGTTGGCCGCTCTCTGGAACCTTCGCCAATCGTCAGCGAGCTGGCGCAGCAAAGATCAGCACACGCGCTGGAGTCTCCGATCCACCTTTTGCGCGGTGAAAGGCGCGGAACTGCGCCATTTCTCGTGGAGAAAAAACAGAGACTTAGATCTCAGGATGTAAGTGGAGGCCCGAGCCGCCGTCGAACCTTGCTGAAAACGTTCGGGAAAAACCACATCTACGGCGACGCCATTTCTTTCGCC
>JALYHK010000376.1 GCA_030776605.1 Pseudomonadota bacterium | reverse complement strand
CCTCGGCGACGAGCACGTCGACCCCCGCGTCGGCCCACCACTGCAGCGCGCTCGCCGCAGCCGCGGCCATCTCCTCACCCCGCTCCACCCCTCCATTGGGTCCCAGGCCGCGAGGCTGGTCAACCGCGGGATTGCCGCTTATCTGCAAGCCGTTGGCGGTTTGCGACGACCCGAGTCCGCGGCTGCACCAGGGAGGAGCCCGAATGCCCGAACGCGAGTCGATGCCATACGACGTGGTGATCGTCGGCGCCGGCCCCGCGGGCCTCGCCGCCGCCATCCGTCTGAAGCAGCTCGCGAACGAAACAGGCCGCGAGCTTTCGGTCTGCGTCCTCGAAAAGGGCTCCGAGGTGGGTGCCCACATTCTCTCCGGCGCGGTGATGGATCCAAGGGCGCTGGAGGAGCTCCTCCCCGATTGGCGCGACCGCGGCAGCCCCCTCACCGTCAAAGTGACGAAGAACGAGCATTGGGTGCTGACCAGGCGCAAGAAATACGCCCTGCCGCATTTCCTGATGCCGCCGTTCATGAGCAACAAGGGCACCTTCACCCTGAGCCTCGGCAACTTCTGCCGCTGGCTCGCCGGCGAGGCCGAGGCGCTCGGGGTCGAGATCTTCCCCGGCTTCGCCGCCGCCGAGCTGCTCCACAACGAGGAGGGCTCGGTGAAGGGCGTCGCCACCGGCGACATGGGCGTGGCGCGCGACGGCACCCGCAAGCCGGAGTATCAGCCCGGCATGGAGCTCCACGGCAAATATACCCTCTTCGCCGAGGGCGCGCGTGGGCACCTCACCAAGCAGCTCAAGCGTCTGTTCAACCTGGACGAGGGGAGCCAGCCGCAGGTCTACGGCATCGGCCTCAAGGAGCTGTGGGACGTGGACCCCGAGAAGCACGAGCCGGGCCGGGTCATCCACACCCAAGGCTGGCCGCTCGACGAGGACTCGTGGGGCGGCGGCTTCCTCTACCATCAGGAGGCGGGGCAGGTCGCGTTGGGCTTCGTCGTCGCGCTCAGCCACCGGAACCCCTATCTCTCGCCGTTCGAGGAGTTCCAGCGCTGGAAGCAGCATCCTGCCATCCGTCAGTTCCTGGGAGGCGGCCGCCGCGTGTGCTACGGCGCGCGCGCGATCAACGAGGGCGGCTGGCAGGCGATTCCGAAGCTCGCCTTTCCGGGCGGGGCGCTGATCGGCTGCGCGGCAGGCTTCGTCAACGTGCCGCGGATCAAGGGCAGCCACACCGCGATCAAGTCGGGAATGCTCGCCGCCGAGGCGGCCTTCGAGGCGATCGCCGCCGGGCGCGAGCACGACACGCTCGAAGCTTACGAGAGCGGCCTTCACACCAGCTGGGTCGCCAAGGAGCTCAAGATGGTCCGCAATGCCGAGCCGCTGGTGGCGAAATGGGGCGGCGCGCTCGGCACCGTCCTTGCCGGCCTCGACATGTGGATGCGCTACCTCCGGATCGGCCTCCCCATCACCATGCGCCACCATCCCGACCACGAGCGCATCTGGCGCAAGGACATGGTGCCGCCGATCCACTATCCCAAGCCCGACGGGGTGATCAGCTTCGACCGGCTCTCCTCGGTGTTCGTCTCGAACACCAATCACGAGGAGGACCAGCCCGTCCACCTGACGCTGAAGGACCCGGACATCCCCGTCGAGGTGAACCTCCGCCTCTACGACGGCCCGGAGCAGCGCTACTGCCCCGCCGGGGTCTACGAGTTCGTCGAGGAGGGGGGGCGGCCGCGGCTCCAGATCAACGCGCAGAACTGCGTCCACTGCAAGACCTGCGACATCAAGGACCCGACCCAGAACATCAACTGGGTCGTGCCCGAAGGCGGAGGAGGCCCCAATTACCCCAATATGTAGGAGCGGCCTCGCCGGCCTGATCGCCGGCGCCCTTATCCTTCCTTCCGCCGCCGAAGCCCGCACCGATGAGCCGACGACGCTGCGCAGCTACGTGCGCGCACGGGCCGCCGCCGAGCAGGGCGCTCTCGACCGGGCGACCGCGGCATATGCTTCCGCGCTTGCCGAAGCGCCCTCGAACCGGGTGGTCGCGGCAGACGCGCTGAGCCACGCCATCGC
>JALYHK010000375.1 GCA_030776605.1 Pseudomonadota bacterium | reverse complement strand
TCGATCAGCATGCCGAGCCGGTTCATCTCGGCGACCCACTGCCTGCCGAGCGGCGACAGGCCGCCCCAACGGGCGGTGTCGGTGGTCGAATCGGCGAACTGATTGTTGCGGCTATGGACCGGCCCCGCCATCCGCACGCCGAGCCGGCGGAAGCTTTCGAGCATCGTCAGGTCCTCGCCGAGCGGCCAGCTGTTCTCGATGCTGAGGAAGGCGATCCGCCGACCCTCCCGATGGAGCCGCTCGGCATCCCCGGCGGTGAGGGCAAGGCCCATCCGCTCCCGATTCTCGCCGATCACCCGGTGGATCGCGGCGGCGCGGGCGAGCGCCGTCGCGCGCGCCTCGGCATAGCCGGCCGGCGTCAGCTCGCCCTGGGCGGTGTAGATCACGAAGAAGCCGCCATCGAGCCCGCCCTCGATCATCCGCGGCAGGTCCGTCTGGCTGAGATCCCAGGCATAGCGGTGGCGCTCGCCGAAATCCCAGTCTCCTCCGTCGAAGCGCATGGGAATGTCGAGGTGGGTGTCGAGGACGATCATCTCCTCGTGCGCGAGCCGAGCGCCGGGATCTACGTTGTGAGCGAGGAGCGGGGCGACGAGGGCGGCAAGCAACGGGCGGCGCATGATTTTCCTCCCCCGATCAGGCACTCGACCATGGCGCGGCGGTGCCGCCGCGGTCAAGCGCGGCTCTAGGCGCGGCCCTCGCCTTCGGCTAGTGCTCGTCGCCGCGGGCGGGCCGGCCGCCGGGGGGCGCAGGTCATGCGGGGGTGGCGCAGGGTCGACTGGCTTTACGTCGAGCTGCCGCAGGCGCGGCCGGGCAGTCTCAACGCATATCTGATCGGCGCGGTGGCAGCAGGATTGGCAACGCTGCTGCGGCTGGCGCTCGATCCCTGGGTCCACGGCATCTATTTCATCACCTTCCTCCCGGCAATCATCGGCGTCGCGCTGGTCTGCGGCTTCGGAGCCGGCCTGGTCACCGTCGTCCTCAGCGGCGCGGCGGCGCGCTATTTCGTCGTCCCGCCGCGAGGCAGCTTCGACGACGGCACCGTCGAAGGCTGGATAGCGCTCGCCGTTTTCCTCGCCACCGGCACCATGATCGTGCTTGTGGTCGGCGCGATGCGGCTGGCGATCGGCCGCTACAGGCGATTGAGCGCGACGCTGCGCCGCCGCGTCCAGGAGCGCACCGAGGAGCTTGAGAATGCGCAGGCGACCCTCGTCCAGGCGCAGAAGATGGAAGCCGTCGGCCAGCTCACCGGCGGCATCGCGCACGACTTCAACAACATGTTGGCGGTGGTGATCGGCAATTTGGATATCGTCCAGCGGCGGCTCGCTCAAGGCCGGAGCGACGTGTTCCGCCAGCTCGAAAACGCGATGGACGGGGCCCAGCGCGCCGCCGCGCTCACCCGGCGCCTGCTCGTCTTCGCGCGGCGGCAGCCGCTCGAGCCGGCGGTATGTGAGATCAACCGACTGCTCAACGACCTCTCGGAGCTGCTCCGCCGCACGCTCGGCGAGAAGATCCGGATCGAGGCGGCACTGGCCAAGGGGACATGGCCGATCCGCGTC
The DNA here is from genome assembly GCA_030776605.1 of Pseudomonadota bacterium. Classification (GTDB taxonomy): domain Bacteria; phylum Pseudomonadota; class Alphaproteobacteria; order Sphingomonadales; family Sphingomonadaceae; genus Allosphingosinicella. The sequence continues at coordinate 517 of JALYHK010000375.1, read as the reverse complement.
GATCCGGCCCAGTTGGAAAGCGCGATCATCAACCTGGCGATCAACGCCCGCGACGCCATGGCCGGCGGCGGCACGCTGCGGATCGAAACTGCCAACGTCTCCGTCCCCGACGAGGGCGCTGCCCTGCCCGGCGGCCCCGCGCCCGGAGACTATGTGATGGTGACGGTGACCGACAGCGGCGCGGGCATGTCGCCCGAAGTTGCGGCCCGCGCCTTCGAGCCCTTCTTCACCACCAAGGAGCCCGGCCGCGGCACCGGCCTCGGGCTCAGCCAGGTCTACGGCTTCGTCAAGCAGTCGGGCGGGCACGTGAAGATCTACTCCGAGGCGAGCCAGGGGACGACGGTGAAGGTCTACCTGCCTCGGGTCTTCGGCGAGGCGAACGCGGCAATGCGCCAGCCGGTCGAAGCACGCGCGCGCGGCAACGCCGACGAAGTCGTGCTGGTCGTCGAGGACGACGAGGGGGTGCGTGCGCTGACCTGCCAGATGGTGCGCGAGCTCGGCTATGGCTGCCTCGAAG
>JALYHK010000374.1 GCA_030776605.1 Pseudomonadota bacterium | reverse complement strand
AGCAGGAACAGGATCAGCCCGGGGAAGCCCTGCTCGCCGAGCATCTCGAAATAGGAGCTGTGGTAGGCGCGGCCCTCGTCCTCGTGGACCTGCTGCTCGACCGTGCGGACCGTCCCGTCGCTCTGGGTGGTGACCGTCGACACCTGGAGCCGGTTCTGCCGATAGGCCTCGAAGCCGCCGCCCCAGGGGTTTTCCTGCGCATAGTCCCAGGTCCACGCCCAGACGGCGAGGCGGGTGGTGGCGGAGCTGTCCGCCTCGTAGGTGGAAATGGTGCCCATTCGGGTGGTGAAGCTCTGCGGCAGCAGCGGCAGCGCCGCGATGCAGGCAAGGCCGATCAGCCCCATGTAGACGAAGCGGCGCCGGACGTCGCGCAGCAGCAGGACGGCGAGGACGCCGATGCAGACGAGGCCGGTGCGCGCCTCCGTCCCGACCGGGATCAGCAGGCAGGCGAAGATCAGCGCCCCGGCGAACAGCTTCACCCGGCCGTCGCGCGGGAAGATCGTGCCGAAGCGGGCGAGCCAGAGGATCAGCGGCACGATCGCGATCGCCACCGTCGAGATGGTGCTGCCTTCGTAGAGGCCGCTGTTGTTGCTGACCATCAGGTTGAGGGCGCCGTAGCCGCCGCCCGAAAGCAGCGTCTTGATCCCGCCGACGATGATGATCGCGGCGGCCGACAGGATCATGAACAGCAGATAGGCCTCGATGCGAAGCTTCGTCCTGAGCGTGAAGGGCAGGAAGATGGCGAAGACCATCGCCTTCCACACCCATTCCCACTTCAGCACCGCCTCCTCGGGCACGTCGGCGTGGACGGTGGTGACGCCGGCATAAGCGAGCAGCGCGAGCATCAGCCACTGCCGGCCGGTGATCCTGAGGCCCCGCTTGTCGTCGGCGATCAGCCAGGCGCCCATCGCCAGCACGGCGATGACCATCACCAGGCTGACGTTGTTGAGCAGGTAATAGGAAAGGCGCTGCGGCGCGACGATGTCCACATAGGCATATGTGAGGACGAACAGGAATGGCCGGCGGAAGCCGAGGGCGAGCAGGCTCAGAAGAAAGCCGACGAAGAAGAGGTCACGCACCGGGCCGCCCCCAGCCGTTGCGCGCGTCGGGATCGGGTGGGGCCGCCCGGTCGTCGTCGAGATCGGGGCGCCAGAGCAGCCGCCAAGCCGCGATCAGCAGCAGCGCGTGGCTCACCGCCAGCGCGAAATTGTCGATCATCTGCCCGCTCCGCGGCCGCGCCTCATCGCCCTGCCATAGAAGGCGGCGGTTGACGGCGCGTTAAGCTTGTCGTGGCACGGGGGAGCCGATGCGCATCCTCCACGTCCTCGACCATTCGCTTCCGCTGCAAAGCGGCTACAGCTTCAGGACGCGCGCGATCGTCAAGGCGCAGCTGGAGCGCGGCTGGGACGTGCAATGCCTTACTGGGCCGCGCCATGCTGCGCAGGCGCCGAGGCCGGAAACGGTCGACGGGATCGTCTTTCATCGCACGCCCGCGCCGCGGGCGGGTCCGTCGCCGCTCCGGGAGTGGCGCGAGATCGCCGCCTTCTCCCGCCGCATAGACGAGACGATCCGCGAGTTCCGGCCGGACCAGCTCCACGTCCACTCGCCGGTGCTGAACGCTCTCGCCGCCTTGCGCCCGGCGCGGCGACATGGGCTGCCCCTGCTCTACGAGATCCGCGCCTTCTGGGAGGATGCGGCGGTGGGGAACGGCACCGGCCGCGAAGGGTCGCCGCGCTACCGGCTGACCCGGCGGCTGGAGACCTGGGCGGCGGCCAGGGCCGATGCGGTTGCGGTGATCTGCGAGGGGCTGAAGCGCGACCTCGCCGGCCGCGGCGTCGACGAGGCGAAGATCCTCGTCTCGCCAAACGGGGTCGACATGGGCTTGTTCGGCCGGCCGCCGGCGCGGGACGAGGCGTTCGCCCGCTCGCTGGGGCTGGAGCATGCCGAGGTCGTCGGCTTCATCGGCTCATTCTACGACTATGAGGGGCTCGACGACCTGGTCGCGGCGATGCCCGCGCTGGCGGCGGCGCGGCCGAAGGCGCGGCTGCTGCTCGTCGGCGGCGGCCCCGCCGAGGAG
>JALYHK010000373.1 GCA_030776605.1 Pseudomonadota bacterium | reverse complement strand
CGGTGGCCGAGGCCGAGGCGCCCGCCGCCGCGAGCACGGTCGAGGAGGAGGCGCTCGACGCCCTCGACCTCCCGCATGCCGCCGACCTGCTGCGGCTGCTCCCCGGCGTGTCGATTTCGGTCTCGGGGCCGCGCGGCACCCAGACTCAGCTTCGCCTGCGCGGCGCCGAAGCCAATCACATCCTCCTGTTCGTCGACGGCATCCGCCTCAACGACCCCGCCGCGGGCAACGAAGCGCGTTTCGAGCTGCTGGGGACGGACCTCCTCTCCCGGATCGAGCTGGTGCCGGGGCCGCAGTCGGCGCTGTGGGGGCCCGAAGCGCTGGGCGGCGTCGTCTCGGTCGAGACCGCCGATCCGTTCGCGCGCGAAGGCGGCGCCGCGCTCGGCGAATATGGCAGCCTCGACAGCGTCCGCGCCTCGGCCCAAGGCGCCGCGCGGTCCGGGAATTTCGGGCTCTCGGCCGGCGGCTCCTGGCTCGCCGCGGGCGGCATCGACTCGTTCGGCGCGACCGGCGGGGAGCGCGACGGCTTCGAGATGCTGAGCCTCGGGCTTCGCGCCGCCTGGCGGCCGGCGGGCGGCACCGAGCTCGGCATCACCGGCCTCTACCTCGCCGGGACCAGCGAATATGACGGATTCGATCCGGTCACCTTCCGCCGCGCCGACACCCGGGACGAAACCGACAATCGCATCGCAGCGGTGCGCGGCTGGGGCTCGCTGGAGCGCGGCGGCTGGACGCTCTCGGCCGATGCGAGCCTGCTCGACAGCGCTAACCGCAACCGCCTCGGCGAGGCGGCGCTCAACCGCACCGCCGGCCGGCGCGCCACCGCGGGCGCTCAGCTCTCGCGCGAGTCTGGCGGGCATCGCCTCACCGCCGCGGTCGCGCACGAACGCGAGGACTTCCGTGCCCGGGACCAGCTCTTCTTCGGCGCCACCGACCAGGACCGCTCGCGCAGCCTCACCGGCTTGATCGCCGAGTGGAGTGCCGGCTGGTCGGAAGCGCTGACGACCAACCTTGCCGTCCGCCACGACAGCTTCAGCGCCTTCGACGACGCGGCCACCGTCCGGGCGGCGGTCCTGGTACGGCCGTCGGACGAATGGACGTTGCTCGCCGCCTATGGCGAGGGCATTGCCCAGCCGACCTTCTACGATCTTTTCGGATTCTTCCCGGGCAGCTTCCGCGGCAATCCGGAGCTGAGACCCGAGCGCTCGCGCGGCTGGGAGGCGGGCGCGACGTGGCGGAGGGCACGCGCGCTTCTGCGGGCGACGGCCTTTACCAGCGCGCTGAAGAGCGAGATCGTCGATGTGTTCGATCCCGCGACCTTCCTGTCGAGCACGCGCAACGTCGAGGGCGCGAGCCGGAGGCGCGGAATCGAGGTCTCCGGCCAATACCGCCTCGGCGAGGCCGCCCAGGTCCACGCCTCCTACACGTTTCTCGATGCGGACGAGCGGCGGGAGCCCGCGGACGCGGCGATCCGCGAGCCCCGTCGGCCGCGGCACAGCGCCAGCCTCGCCGCCTTCGGGAGCGCCGGGCGCCTGAGCTGGAGCGGCACGCTGGCCTATGTCGGCGCGCGCAGGGACACGGACTTCGATCTGTTCCCGCCGCGGCCGGTGCGGCTCGGCGACTATGTGCTCGGCTCGATCCGGCTCGGCTGGCGCCTCACCGACAGCATTGAAGCCTATGGCCGGGCCGAGAATGCGCTCGGCGCCGACTATCAGGACGTGGTCGGCTATCACACGCCGGCAAGGACGGTTCATGCGGGCCTTCGCCTGCGTCTTGGCCGCTAGCCTCGCCCTCGGCGCAGCAGCCGAGGCAAGGCCGCCGCAGCGCGTGGCCTCGCTCAACCTGTGCACGGACGAGCTCCTGCTGATGCTCGCCGACCCGCGGCAGATCGTCTCCGTCACACACCTCGGGCAGCAGCAGGCGGAGACGCCGCTGTGGCGCCAGGCGCGCCGCTATCGCCGCAACGACGGGACCTTGCTTGCCGTCGCCGCGCTTCGGCCGAACCTGGTGCTGACGATGGGCGGGAGCGCCCGCGACCGGATGCGGATCGCCGGCCGGCTCGGCGTCCGCGCGCTCGACCTGCC
>JALYHK010000372.1 GCA_030776605.1 Pseudomonadota bacterium | reverse complement strand
ACCGGCGCCCGCGCCGAGTTGCCCGGATAGTCGCGGTAGTGGAGCCTGAGGCCGTCCCGCGAAGCCCAGAAGCCGTCCCTCCACTGCGCCACGCCCGCCCCCCAAAGACCGTGGGCCCCGGTCCGCGAATGGTCGCACCCCCCGGCGCGCTCGGCGGCAGGGGCCTCTCCGAAGCCGCGCGGGAGGCTAGCGGCGGGTCCCCCGCCTGTCTATCAGCGCCCGGCGAGGGAGAAGCATGGGTTTTCGCTGCGGGATCCTCGGGCTGCCGAACGTCGGCAAGTCCACCCTGTTCAATGCGCTGACCGAGACGGCGGCGGCGCAGGCGGCCAATTATCCGTTTTGCACGATCGAGCCCAACGTCGGCCGGGTCGCGGTGCCCGACGAGCGGCTGCACCGCATCGCGGCAATCGCGAGATCGGCGCAGACGATCCCCACCCAGCTCGAGTTCGTCGACATCGCGGGTCTGGTGCGCGGCGCCTCCAGGGGCGAGGGGCTGGGCAACCAGTTCCTCGCCAACATCCGCGAGGTCGACGCGATCGTGCACGTGCTGCGCTGCTTCGAGGGCGGCGACGTCACCCATGTCGAAGGCCGCGTGGATCCCATCGCCGACGCGGAGACGGTCGAGACCGAGCTGATGCTCGCCGACTTGGAAAGCCTGGAAAAGCGTGTCCCCAACCTGGTCAAGAAGGCGCAGCAGGGCGACAAGGAGGCGAGGCTGCAGGCGAGCGTGCTCGGCCAGGCGCTGGAGCTGCTGCGCGCGTCCAAGCCGGCCCGGCTGACCCGGCCGAAGGACGAGGAGGAGGAGAAGGCGCTGGAGCGCGCGCAGCTGCTCACCGCCAAGCCGGTCCTCTACCTCTGCAACGTCGGCGAGGCCGACGCGGCCGAAGGCAACGCCCACAGCGCCCGCGTCTTCGCCCGCGCCGCCGCCGAAGGCGCCGGCGCGGTGGTGATTTCCGCCGCGATCGAGGCCGAGATCGCCACCATGGCGCCCGAGGATCGCGGCGAGTTCCTCGCCGACCTCGGCCTCGAGGAGCCGGGCCTCGCCCGCGTCATCCGCGCCGGCTACCAGCTCCTCGATCTCATCACCTTCTTCACCGCGGGGCCGAAGGAGGCGCGCGCCTGGACCATTGAGAAAGGCGCGCGGGCGCCGCAGGCGGCGGGCGTCATCCACACCGACTTCGAGCGCGGCTTCATCCGCGCCGAGACGATCGCCTATGAGGACTACATTGCCTTCGGCGGCGAGGCCGGCGCCAAGGAGGCGGGCAGGATGCGCTCGGAAGGCAAGGACTATGTCGTCCGGGACGGCGACGTGATGCTGTTCCGCTTCAATGTCTGAGACGCGCCGGGGCAGCGGGGTTCAGGTACCCCGGCCGATCTGCTATGCCGGCCGAGGAAGAGAGGTTGCCATGGCTTACAAGGAATGGCGGATCCGCGGATCCGCGCTGCTCAACTGCAATTGCGACTGGGGCTGCCCCTGCCAATTCAACGCGCTGCCGACGCGCGGCGATTGCCGCGGCTTGCTGGCGATGGAGATCGACGACGGCCATTTCGAGGACGTGTCGCTCTCCGGGACGCGGTTCGCCGTGATGCTCGCTTGGCCGGGCGCGATCCACGAGGGCCGCGGCGAAGCCTTGATCGTCATCGATCCGGAAGCGGGCGAGGAGCAAAGGAACGCGCTGCTCACCATCCTTTCGGGCCAGGAGACGGAGCCCGGGGCGACCGTCTTCAACGTCTTCGCCGCGACCTTCGAAACGGTTCACGAGCCGCAGTTCCGGCACATCGAATTCGAGGCCGACAAGGAGCGGCGGACCGGCCGCGCGGCGATTGAGGGGCTTCTCGACACCCGCATCGAGCCGATCCGCAACCCGGTGACCGGCGAGGAGCATCGCGCCCGCGTCATCCTGCCCGAAGGCTTCGAATATCGGGAGGCCGAATATGCCAGCGGCGACAGCCGCGTCGAAGGGCCGATCCCGATGGACTGGTCGAAGCGCCATGCCCATCTGGCGACGCTCGATCTTTCGACCCACGGTGCCGCCTGAGGCCGCCGCCGGCGCGGCCCGGCCAAATCGCCCACCCGCGCTGCTGAGGCT
>JALYHK010000371.1 GCA_030776605.1 Pseudomonadota bacterium | reverse complement strand
CCCGAGCACCGAGACGACGTCCTCCGTCCAGCGGACGCCGTCCGCCTCCTCGACGGGCAGGGCGCCGGCGAGCTCCTCGATGCCGGCGCCCTCGACGCGGAGCGCGTCGGGGAAAGACGCGCACTGCGGCGGGTACGACTCGGCGACCGCGCCGCAGAGCCGGAGCTCACCGTCCGTCTCGATGAGCTGCCCCTTGACCATCAGCGGCCCCTCGAGGTCGCTCTCGATCGCCTCGCGCACGGAGAGGCCGCCGCCGGTGGCGGGGAAGCCGGCGCGGGGCGACGCGGTCTCCTCTTCGCCGCCGCCGCAGCCGGCGAGCGCGAGCGCGGCGATGCCCACCGTCAGCACCAGCGCGTTCCTGCGAAGCTTGGCGTTCATCGCCATCCTCTGCCCAAATCCTTGCGATCGTTACAGTTTTCCGCTTCCTTATAGTCTCCCGATGCTTTCATTTTGATGAAGGGCACAACATGCCTAATAGACGGCCATGATCGCGTCCCTTCGCCACATCGACTGCTGGATCTTCGATCTCGACAACAGCCTCTATCCCGCCTCGGCGAATCTCTTCGCGCTGATCGACGTACGGATGGCCCAGTTCATACAGCAATTGCTCGGCTGCGACCAGCAGGAGGCGCGGCGTATCCAGAAGCGTTATTTCCGCGAGCACGGCACAACGCTCGCCGGGCTGATGCAGGCGCACGGCATCGATCCGCGCGAGTTCCTCGATTTCGTCCACGACATCGACCTTGCGCGCATCGCCGCCGATCCGCGCGTCGTCGCCGCGCTCGACGGACTGCCGGGGCGCAAGCTCGTCTTCACCAATGCCGACGAAGGCTACGCCCGCCGGGTGCTCGACCGGCTCGGCCTCGCCAACGCCTTCGACGGGCTCCACGACATCCATGCGATGAACTACGTGCCCAAGCCCGATCCGCGCTCCTACGCCGCCATGTGCGAGCGCTGGTCGATCGCCCCCGAGCGGGCGCTGTTCGTCGAGGACATGGCCCGCAACCTCGCGCCCGCCAAGGAGCTGGGGATGACCACCGTCTGGGTCGACAATGGCTCGGAGCAGGCCGGCCGCGACGCCGATCCGGCCTTTATCGATTACCGCACTGGCGATATCGGCGAGTGGCTCGAGGCGATCACGAAAGAAGGCGCATGACCGGGACGCTGCAGCGGACGATCGACGATGCCTGGGAGCGGCGCGAGTCGATCGGCTCCGGCGATGCCGGCGTCCGCGAGGCGGTCGAGGCGGCGATCCGGCTACTTGATGCGGGGGAGGCTCGAGTCGCCGAGAAGGCGGCGGACGGTGCCTGGACGGTCAACCAGTGGCTGAAGAAGGCGGTGCTGCTCTCGTTCCGGCTGACGCCGATGGAGGCGATCCCGGGCGGCCCCGGCGGCGCCTGCTGGTGGGACAAGGTCCCTTCCAAATTCGCCGGCTGGAGCGCCGAGCGCTTCGCCGCCGCCGGCTTCCGCGCCGTGCCCGGCGCGTTCGTCCGCCGCGGCGCGTTCGTCGGCCGGAACGCCGTGCTGATGCCGAGCTTCGTCAACATCGGCGCCCATGTCGGCGAAGGCACGATGGTCGACACCTGGGCGACGGTCGGCAGCTGCGCTCAGATCGGCCGCAACGTCCACATCTCGGGAGGGACCGGCATCGGCGGCGTGCTCGAGCCGCTCCAGGCGGGGCCGGTGATCATCGAGGACGATTGCTTCCTCGGCGCCCGCTCAGAGGTCGCCGAGGGCGTGATCGTCGAGCAGGGGGCGGTGCTGTCGATGGGCGTCTTCATCGGCGCCTCGACCAAGGTGATCGATCGCGCCACCGGCGAGGTCTTCACCGGCCGCGTCCCAAGCTATTCGGTCGTCGTTCCCGGCACCCTGCCGGCGACGGACGGCGGCCCGAGCCTCGCCTGCGCCGTCATCGTCAAGCGCGTCGACGCGAAGACCCGCTCGAAGACCAGCATCAACGAGCTGCTGCGGGATTAGCGTCCGCCTCGGCGATCAGCCGGCGCGCCCGCTCGCCGTCCCATTCGGCCATGCCGATCATCCGCCAGACCTCGCGCCCCTGGGCGTCGTAGAGGATAGTGGTCGGCAGCGTCGAAAGGC
>JALYHK010000370.1 GCA_030776605.1 Pseudomonadota bacterium | reverse complement strand
GCCGGCGGTGGAGCCGCTCAGGATTTCGGCATAGACTCGGCGATCGACGTTTCCGCCTGAAAGGACGAGGACGCTGCGCGGCGTCAGCGCGCCAGCCTTGCCCGCGAGCGCGGCGGCGAGGGCGACGGCGCCGCCGGGCTCGAGCACCAGCCGGAGGTGGCGCATTGCGAAGCGTACCGCCCGCTCCACTTCCCCCTCCGAGACGGAGACGCCGCGCGCGCCGCGCTCGCGCAGCACCGCGAAGGTAAGCGGCGAGACCCGCTTCGTCTGGAGCGCGTCGCAGCGGGTGGGGGGCGCGTCCTCGGGCACCGGGACGATCGCCCCGCCGGCGAGCGAGCGGGCCATGTCGTCCCACCCCTCCGGCTCGACGATGACGATGTTGGCGCCGGGCAGCGCCAGCGCCATCCCCGCGGCGAGGCCGCCGCCGCCGCAGGGGACGACGATCCGGTCGGGACCCTCGCCCCGGACCTGCTCGGCGACCTCGACGCCGGCGCTCCCCTGCCCTTCGATGATATCGACGTCGTCGAACGAGGGGACGAGCACCGCGCCGCGCTCGGCGGCGAGGCGAGCGCCGATCTCCTCCCGGCGCTCGCGGGCGCGGTCGTAGAGGACGATCTCGGCGCCCGCGGCTGCGGTCGCCTCACGTTTCACCGCGGGGGCGTCGGCCGGCATGACGATCGCCGCGGCGATGCCGAGCCGCCGCGCCGCGATCGCCACTCCCTGGGCGTGGTTTCCGGAGGAGAAAGCGACGACCCCGCGGCGCCGCTCCTCCTCGGTCAGCCGCAGCAGCCGGTTCGTCGCACCGCGCAGCTTGAAGCTGCCGCCCTGCTGCAGGCACTCGGCCTTGGCCCACAGCCGCGTCCCGGCGATCTCGAGCGGCAGCAGCGGCGTGACCGTGACATGACCCGCGATGCGCTTCGCCGCAGCTCTCACACCGTCCGCCGTCGGGCGCCTCTCCGTCACGCAAGCCTCTGAAACGATGAGGGAAAATGCAGGCCTTTACAGCGAGGGCGGGCGTCCATATATCGCCCCCGCTGCCCCATGGGGACTTCCAACCGCAAGGCAGCTTCTTCGTCAACTACCCTGTTGGAGGTCCCTTGAGTTGCACAAGCATCATAGCGCGCTGGGGCTAGCTTCGCTCCTTCGGCCGGTCCAGCCGGTCACGCTCATCCGTCCGCACGCCGCGCGGCGCGCCGCTCGCTTCTTCATCGAGAAGTTTCCGGGGCGGTCGCTCTATGCCGTCAAGGCGAACCCGTCGCCCGACCTGCTTCGGCTGCTCTGGGAGTCCGGCGTCACGCATTACGACGTGGCGTCGATCGCTGAGGTGCGCCTGGTCGCCGAGACGCTGCCGCAGGCGGTCCAATGCTTCATGCACCCGGTCAAGGCCGAAGAGGCGATCGCCGAGGCCTATACGCTCGGCGTGCGCACCTTCTCGCTCGACACGATGGAGGAGCTCGACAAGATCCTGCGCGCGACCGGCGGCGCCGAGGACCTCAACCTGCTCGTGCGCATCCGCGTCTCCTCGGACCATGCGAAGCTCAGCCTCGCCGCCAAGTTCGGCGCCGAGCCGGACGAGATGAGGGCTTTGCTGTTCGCCGCCCGCCAGGCGTCCGACGCGCTCGGCATCTGCTTCCACGTCGGCAGCCAGGCGATGACCCCGGCGGCCTATGCCGAGGCGATGGAGCGCGTCCGCGCCGCGATCGTCGAGGCGGCGGTCACCGTCGACATCGTCGATGTCGGCGGCGGCTTCCCCTCGGTCTATCCAGGCATGGAGCCGCCGCCGCTCGAGGCCTATTTCGAGGTGATCCACCGCAGCTTCGAGGATTTGCCGATCAGCTATTCGGCCGAGCTGTGGTGCGAGCCGGGCCGGGCGCTGTGCGCGGAATATGCGAGCCTTCTGGTGCGCGTCGAAAAGCGCCGCGGCGACGAGCTCTACATCAACGACGGGGCCTATGGCGCGTTGTTCGATGCAGCGCATATCGGCTGGCGCTTTCCGGTCCAGCTCGTGCGTGAGGGCGGATCGGACGCGCGCGACGTGGCGTTCAGCTTCTACGGGCCGACCTGCGACGATCTCGATCATATGGCGGGGCCGTTCCATCTC
>JALYHK010000369.1 GCA_030776605.1 Pseudomonadota bacterium | reverse complement strand
CGGCCGGGCGGGTCAGGGCCTGGGCGATTTCGGCGGCGGCGGCGAAGACGTGGCTGAGGTCGGCATGGCCGTCGCCGCGGCGCGAGGGCGTGCCGACCGCGATGAAGATCGCCTCCGCGTCGGCCACCCCCGCGACGACGTCGGTGGTGAAGGTGAGGCGGCCCCCCTCGACGTTGCGGGCGACGAGCTGTTCAAGCCCCGGCTCAAAGATCGGCATGACGCCCTTTTCGAGCGACGCGATCTTGGCCGCGTCCTTGTCGACGCAGGTGACGTCGTGGCCGAAGTCCGAAAAACAGGCTCCGGAGACCAGCCCGACATAGCCGGTCCCGATGATCGCGATGCGCATTCTAGTTCCCGCTGCGGTTGAAGCGGCGCCCCGTTAACAAAGGCGTGCGCAGGCGAACAGCCTTTTCGCTGCGGGCGGACCGGCGGCGCGGCGCGGCGCACGAGGCGCGAAGGGGCTAAAAAAGAAGGAGCCGGCCCCGAAGGACCGGCTCCCCTTTCCGTCGTGGCACGCTGCCGAGGCAGCGTCCCTTCTTACCAGCCGGAGCCGGGTCCGAAGGTGATCTCCACGCGCCGGTTCTGCGGCTCGCGGACGCCGTCTGCGGTCTCGACCAGCGGCCGGCTCTCGCCGAACGCTTCGGTCCGCATGACGCCATCCGGAATGCCGCGGCCGGCGAGGTACTGACGCACGTTCTCGGCGCGCCGCTGCGACAGGCCGACGTTGTAGTCCGCCGGACCCGAGCGGTCGGCGTGGCCGGCGATGACGACCTGCGCCTGGCCGGTCTGCTGGTAGGCAGCCGCCGCATTGTCCAGGATCGAGGCGGCCTGCGGCGTGATGTCCGCACGGTCCCAATCGAAGAAGACGATGAACGGACCGACCACCGGGCACTCCTGGCCCATCGGAATCCGCTGCCCGCCCGGGCACTCCCGCATCTGCGGCGGAGGCGGCGGAGGCGGAGGCGGAGGCGGAGGCGGAGGCGGCGGAGGCGGCGGAGGCGGCGGCGGAGCGCCGAAGTTGAAGGTGATGCCGCCCAAGAGGCTGTGCGTCCGCAGCCGGGTCTCCCAGGCGGCGCCGTTCGCGCCGACCACCTCGAGATCCGATACGTTGAAGAAGCGGTAGCGCACCGTCACGTCCATGTTCGGCGAGATCGCCTGACGGACGCCGGCCAGCAACTGCCACGCGAAGCGCGTGTCCGAATCGTCGACGAACGGAGGCTGGTTCTCGAAGGCGCGCTGATTGTTGAAATTGACGCGCGCGATGCCGACGCCGCCGCCGAGGAAGCCGCTGATGCCTTCGTCGTCGCCGAAGTCGAGCAGGCCGTTGACCATGAAGCTCAGCGCGCTCGTGTTGCCGCCGCCGGCGTCCAGGAACGTCTGCGCGACCGTCCGGCCGACCGGGCCGCCACCGGCAGCCGGGAAGCCCGGCAGCTGGATCAGCGTCTCGATCTCGTCGATCCGGGCGCGCTTGTACGCGACCTCGGCCTCGAGCCGAAACGACCCTAGGTCGTAGCCGACGAACAGCGCGCCGTCGAAGCCATACTCATGGTCGACGATGATGGCCGCTGCATCGTCGTCGTCGTCGACGTTGACGTCGAACCTAGTGTCCTCGACGATCATCGCACCGAAGTCGCCCCCGACGTACCAGGCGCCGTCGCGCGCAAGTGCCGGAGTCGCGAGCACGGTGGATGACAGCGCCACAACTATGGCGAGCTTCCGCATAAATCTTCCCCTTTCTTCTGCGTCCCTGGAGGGAACGACGTGAACTCATTACGGTAAGCGAGGTTTCCGCGCAAGCACGCTTATCCCCGCAAATGTTGCCGAAAAGCCGCAGTTCATGGCTAACGTGAACGGCGGTTTGCCAGACGCCGCGCCAACGGCGCCGGCCGCCTTCGGTTGCACCGCAGCGGAAAATTTCTCAATCGGTCAGCCCGTGTTGCTTCAGTGCAACGATCAGCTGCGCGATGGCCGCGCGCGCCTCTACGTCGATTACCGTTCCGCCAGAAGGACTTGGCACGCCGGACAGGCGCGGCCCGACCACCTGCTGACCGCCGACGACGAGCCGCGCGGCGGGCATCTCGCCTTCCGCCCAAGCGGTGCCGGTCC
>JALYHK010000368.1 GCA_030776605.1 Pseudomonadota bacterium | reverse complement strand
GCGCAAGGCCGTCGCCATGATCACGGCGCTCGAAGAGACGATGCTCGACGTCGAGGACGTGGTCCGCTTCACCGTCGGCCGCCTCGACGCGCGGCCGAACGTGCCGAACTCGGTGCCGGCGCGGGTCACCTTCAGCATCGACTTCCGCCACCCGGATGCGGACGTGCTGCGGCGTCTCGGCGACCGCATCGAGCCGGTCTGCCGCCGCGCGGCGCGGGCGTGCTCGGTCCGGGTCACCGAGAACTTCCGCCGGATGCCGTGCGCGTTCGCGAAGGAGGTGGTGGAGACGGTCGAGGCGGCGGCGCGGGCGCTCGGGCTGCCGTACCTCGTCATGCCCTCGGGCGCGTTCCACGACGCCCAGTTCCTGGCCGAGGTCTGCCCCGCGGGCATGATCTTCGTGCCCTGCGAGCGGGGCATCAGCCACAACCCGGCCGAGAACGCCAAGCCCGAGGACCTCGCCGCGGGCACGCGGGTCCTGGCGGCGACGCTGGTCGAGCTGGCGGGCTCCTGAGCCGGCGCTCAGTACAGCGCGGCGGCCCCGACCTCCTCCTCCAGATCCTCGGCGCTCTCGGCGTCGATGACGCGGCGGGCGACGTCGTAGCCGTAGCCGGCGCGGGCGAGCACGGCCAGATCCTTCTGCCGGTGCTCCGTGCGCCCGTCCGGCTCGGGGCGAAACGGGCCGATGCCGCGCTTGCGGGCGAGGATCAGGGCGCCGCGAAGCTCAACGTCCTCCGCCTTCTCGGCGAGCCCGTCGAGCGCCCGGTCAACCTCGTCCCGCGCCACGCCCTTCTGCGCCAGCTTCGCCCGGATCATGCGCGGCGAGCGGCCGGCGCGGGCGAGGCCGCGGGCTTGGCCCTCGGCGTAGAGCGGGTCGTTGAGGAGGCCTGCGGCCTGGAGCCGGGCGATCAGGTCGTCAACCATCCGCACGACCTCGGCCTCCGTCGGGGCGCCGTGGTGGCGCGCGGAGCGGAGCGCACCGCGCAGCAGGACGCGGCGCAGGTTGGCGCTGGAGGAGGCGAAGCGCTGGAGGTAGAACAGCGCCCGGTTGTGCAGGCGCTGCGGCGTGACCCGGCGCGGAACGCGCTGGCCGCCCCTCGGGCTGGATTGAGCGGCGTCGCGCTGCGGGGAGGTGGTCTCGCTGGGCGTCACGGTTGTTGTCGGCGAGGATCGATGCGCGCGCGGGTCAGCCCTCGGCGGCCTCATCCCCGCCGTCGGCGAGCAGGTCGTCCACGCTGTAGGGCATGGACGGCGGGAACACGCTGCGGTCGAGGCCCGTCTGGCGGATGGCCTCGACGACCGCCCCGCGGTAAGCCTTGGGAGCGATGCCCTGAAGCGCGCCCCGAAGGCTCGGGCTCTCGTCGAGCAGCTCCCGAAGGCGGCGGCGCTGCTCGCGGATCGTCAGCTCCCAGCTCCGCGAGCGGAAGTTGGGCTGATGGTCCCATTTCAGCAGGTGCGTCAGCAGGACTTCAAGGCGGGACTGCAGCTCGCGCCGTTCGCTGCGGACCAACGCTTCAAGCTCCTCAACAAGGTTCTGCAGGTCGAGCTCGTCGAAGCGGCCGGCGCGCAGCAGCGCCACCTGCTGCTCGATCCAGGCGGCGTGGTCGTCCGCGTACGCGGTCCGTTGCGGCAGAACGGTCTGCGCCATCGTGGTCCCTGCTCCTGTGCGCCTAAACGGAGAATGGGGTCCGGGACCGTCGAGCGCAACGATCGGGAGATCCGAACGGGGGAGAGCGGGGCGAACGCCCTCCCCTGCCGGACCCCGTAACGCCTCCCGCGCGACGGCCCTTGCGGCGTGCTACTCCGCGGCCATCCGCGGCGCGCCCTCCTGGATCAGGCGCCAGAGCTTGAGCGGCGTCGCCGGCATATCGACGTGGGTCACGCCGTAGTCCTGGAGCGCGTCGACGACGGCGTTGATCGTCGCCGGCGGCGCGCCGATGGCGCCCGCCTCGCCGCAGCCCTTGGCGCCGAGCGGGTTGGTCTTGCACGGGATCTCGTTGAACTTGAACTTGATCTCCGGAAGGTTGTCCGCCCGCGGCATGGTGTAGTCCATGTACGAGCCGGTGAGCAGCTGGCCGGACTCGGGATCGTAGACCGCGTGCTCGTAGAG
>JALYHK010000367.1 GCA_030776605.1 Pseudomonadota bacterium | reverse complement strand
CGCCGGGGACGCCGCCGAGCAGCACGCCGCGCCCGCCCTGCTCCTTCTCGAGATAATGGGCGCCGACCTGGACCGACATCCGGCCGGCCACTTCCGACATCGGCCGCAGCAGCGGCAGCGAGCCGTCTTTCGCCGTCACCGTCTCATAGGCGATGCAGGTCGCGCCCGACTTCATCAGCCCTTCCGCCTGCGGCTTGTCGGCGGCGAGGTGGAGATAGGTGAAGAGGGTGTGGCGCGGCTCCAGCAGCGCGATCTCCTGCGGTTGCGGCTCCTTCACCTTCACGATCATCTCGGCGGCGGCGAAGGTCTCGCCGGCGGTGGCGGCGA
Source organism: Pseudomonadota bacterium (assembly GCA_030776605.1). Taxonomy (GTDB): domain Bacteria; phylum Pseudomonadota; class Alphaproteobacteria; order Sphingomonadales; family Sphingomonadaceae; genus Allosphingosinicella. Next base: position 1,788 of record JALYHK010000367.1, on the reverse strand, counting down.
TGCGCGCGCCGGCATCGATATAGTCCCGGTCGTCGAAGTCGATGCCGCAGCCGGCCTTGGTCTCGACGATCACCTCGTGGCCGGCGGCGGTGAGCTCGGCGACGGAGGCAGGGGTGAGGCCGACGCGATATTCATGGACCTTGATTTCCTTCGGCACGCCGACGCGCATCGTCTTGCTCTCCGTCTGGTTCGCGCGGCTCTATAGCGGCGCGCCTCGCCCTTGTCGCGGTTGCGAAGCGGCGGGCGCGGTGCTAAGCGGCCCGCCGCCTGTTCCAAGGCTTGCCACCAGCAACGGACGCGCCGCCGCCCCCGATGAGCCGCATCGCCGCTCCGATCGTCGTCACCGCTTTGTTTGGCCCGGGCGACGACGGCTGGCTCCAGCAGCTGCGGCGCGCGCACTACCCGCCCGAACGCAACCGGGTCCCAGCGCACCTCACCTTGTTTCGCCATCTTCCGCCGGCGGTGGAGGGGGAGCTGGCCCGGCGACTTGCCGTGCTTAGCGCCGCGCCGCCGCCGCGCGCGAGTCTCGCCGGCGTGATCGATCTCGGGGAGGGGACGGCGCTGAGGGTGGAGAGCGAGGCGCTCGAGGAGATGCGCGCCGAGCTTGCCGACGCGCTCCACGGGCTGCTGACGCCGCAGGACCTGGCGCCGTGGCGGCCGCACGTGACGGTCCAGAACAAGGTGGAGCCGCGCGACGCGCGGCGGCTGCAGCGCGAGCTCGCAGCCACCTTCCGTCCGCGTCCGCTGGCAGTTCGCGGGCTGGGGATGTGGCGCTATCTCGGAGGCCCCTGGGAGCCGATCCGCAGCTTCGCCTTCAGGAGGTGAGGCCGGCTCAGTCGTTCTGCCCGACGCCGTCGCAGCTGTAGTCGAACGCGGCGAGACCGGATTCGAGATATGAGGCGAGCAGCGGCATGTCCATCAGCTCGTCGATCGCCGTTTCGGACTCCAGCTCGGACGCCTCGGCAAAGGCATCATCCCATTCGCTGACGTCGAAGGTGCCGCGCCCGACCCAAGCGAGCGCGAGGGTCTCGGCGAGCTGGTCGTCGGCGAGGTCGTCCAGCATCGCCAGCACCTCCTCCTCGACCGCGCTGTTGAGCTCGTCCTCGAGCACCGACAGCGCCTGATTCTCGCCCTCATCGTCGAAATCGTCGACATTGTCGGGGTCTTCGTCCGGGTCCTGCGCCGGGACCTGCGCCTCCAGCTCGCGGGCACGCAGGATCAGCCTGCACAGGGTTTCGAGCGGGGTGAGCAGTTCCATTTCGCCTCTCCGGTGGCAACGCTGCCTTCCGCCTGGAACGACGAGGCGCGGGGGCAGGTTCCGGCTGCGGTGGCGGGCAAGAGGCCCTTGAAAGCGGTGCTCCGGCGCTCCAGTTGACCGTCGGTGCGGTGCTGCCTATAGCGCCGCGGTCCCGGCGCCGCGGCCGCCGGACGGGCACTGGGGCGGAGTAGCTCAGCTGGTTAGAGCAGCGGAATCATAATCCGCGTGTCGGGGGTTCAAGTCCCTCCTCCGCTACCAACCCGAGAAGGCTGACAACGCAGCGCTTTTCGTCTATGAGTCGGTCCCGATGCGCATCTTCGGCTTCCTTTGCTGTTCGATGCTGCTCTCCGGAGCGGCCGTCGCGGGCGCGCCGGCGGAAGAGGCCCCCGGGTCTACGGAGCGGCCCGGCTTCCAGCGCCTGTTCGTCGACTGGCGCACGGCCAGCCGCCAGTCGCTCGAGGCCGAGCGGCAGGCCGCCCCAGCGCCGCACGCGTCCGCGCCCGGTGCGGCCGCAGGAACCGTCGCGGGAT
>JALYHK010000366.1 GCA_030776605.1 Pseudomonadota bacterium | reverse complement strand
CGCTGCGCCGCGGCGAGCAGCGCGTCCTCAACTACGCGGAGGCGCCGGGGCTGTTCGCGATCGCCCGGGTCGCGCCCGACGGCGGCGGCCAGACCATCGTCGCCTTCAACACTTCGAACGCGCCGCTGCGCGCGAACCTGTGGGTCGATCCGGCGCTGCGCCGCTTCGAGAGCGTCCACGGGGAGTGCGCGCGCCGCGCCGCCGCGCCGGGCAGCTATTCCGTCGAGCTTCCGCCGTTCGGCTACATCGTCTGCAGGGCATCCCCGCAAGGCCGCGACAATTGACCGAGCTGCAGCCGATCCGCGCGGCGGCGCAGGGCGCCGAATGGTGGCGCGGCGCCGTCATCTACCAGATCTACCCGCGCAGCTTCGCAGATTCCGACGGCGACGGCATCGGCGACCTGCCCGGGGTGACGGCGAAGCTCGACTATGTCGCCTCGCTCGGCGTCGACGCGGTCTGGCTGTCGCCTTTCTTCGCCTCGCCGATGAAGGATTTCGGCTACGACATCGCCGACTATTGCAGCGTCGATCCGGTCTTCGGGACGCTGGCGGATTTTGACGCTCTGCTCGAGCGCGCCCACGGCCTCGGCCTCAAGGTGGTGATCGACCAGGTCTATTCCCACACCTCGGACCGGCACCGCTGGTTCCAGGACAGCCGGTCGAGCCGGGCCGGCCGCAGGGCCGACTGGTACGTCTGGGCCGACGCGAGGCCAGACGGCTCGCCGCCGAACAACTGGCAGTCGGTGTTCCACGGCCCGAGCTGGACCTGGGACGCGCGCCGCGGCCAATATTATCTCCACAACTTCCTGCCGGAGCAGCCTGACCTCAACGTCCACAATCCCGAGGTGCAGGAGGCGCTGCTCGCCACCGCCCGCTTCTGGCTCGAGCGCGGCGTCGACGGCTTCCGGCTCGACGCGATCAACTTCGCGATGCACGACCCGGCGCTCACCGACAATCCGCCGGTGCCCGCCGGCGTCGGCAGGCGCACCCGTCCATTCGATTTCCAGCACCACTTCCACAACCAGTCGCACCCGGACATTCCCAAGTTCCTCGAGCGCGTGCGGCGGCTGCTCGACGGCTACGGCGGCCGCTTCACCGTCGCCGAGGTCGGGGGCGAGCAGGCCGACCGCGAGATGAAGCTGTTCACCGAGGGCCAGCAGCGGCTGAACAGCGCCTACGGCTTCAACTTCCTCTACGCGCCGCGGCTGACGCCGGCGCTGGTCCGCGCCATGGCCGAGCTCTGGACCGGCGCGCCCGGCGAGGGCTGGCCGAGCTGGGCCTTTTCGAATCACGACGCGCCGCGCCACGTCTCGCGCTGGGCGGCGGGGCGGGACCGGAGCGCGCTCGCCGCCTGCACGATGCTGCTGATGATGGCGCTGCGCGGCAACGCCTTCCTCTATCAGGGAGAGGAGCTCGGCCTTCCCCAGGCGGAGGTCCCGTTCGACAAATTGCGCGACCCCGAAGCGATCGCCAACTGGCCCGAGACGCAGGGCCGCGACGGCGCACGCACGCCGATGGCGTGGCGCGCCGACAGCCCAACGCCGGCTTCTCCGCCGCCGATCCCTGGCTCCCGGTCGACCCCGCACACGTGGCGCTGGCGGTCGACCGCCAGGAGGCGGACGCGGCCTCGATGCTCAACCTCACCCGCCGCCTCGTCGCGCTGCGCCGGAGGGAAGAGGCGCTGCGCACCGGCGCGATCCGGACGCTCGACGTGCCCGAGCCGCTCCTCGCCTTTGAGCGGATCGGCGCGCTGTCGCGGCTGCTCTGCCTGTTCAATCTCGGCGACGAGGAGGCGCAGTGGACGCTGCCCGCAGGCTTCGACGTCGTCGAGCAGGTCGGCACCGTCTCCGCCGGCCGCCTCGCCCCGCTTTCCGGGCTCATCGCCCGGCGGATGTCATGAGCTCAGCCGCCGCACGACTCGCGCACGATCAGGTCGGTCGGCAGCCGCTCGGAGCGCATCTCGCCCTCCCCCGCCGCGTCGAGCAGCTTGGAGACGAGGAGGCGCCCCGCCCGCGCGGTGTCCTGAAGGACGGTGGTGAGCGCCGGGCGGCTGTAGCGGGCGAAGGGCACGTCGTCGTAGCCGACCACCGAGACCTCGCCGGGCACCTCGCGGCCGGCGCGGCGC
>JALYHK010000365.1 GCA_030776605.1 Pseudomonadota bacterium | reverse complement strand
CTTGCCACCTGGCGCGCCGACGTCGCCCTGCCGTTCGCCTTCCACGGCGCCTTCGTCCCCGGCTGAGGTACGGCGCCGCGGCCGCCTCCCCGCTGACGAAGGCGAGGCTCAAGCCCCGATCCGCCGCGCCTCGTCGATCAGCATCACGGGGACGCCGTCGCGGATCGGATAGGCGAGGCCCGCCTCGTCCGAGATCAGCTCCTGCGCCTCGCGGTCGTAGCGCAGCGGCGTTCGGGTGAGGGGGCAGACGAGCACGTCGAGCAGGCTTTCGTCGAACGGGGTCACTGCATCGTCTCCGGTCCCTCGGCGCCACCCGGCGCCATCCTCTGGAACTGCATGAACTGGACGAGCAGGTCGGCCCTTTCGGCGATGTCGCGCGCCTCGAGCAGCGCCTGCTTGGAACCGATGTCGAGCGGCGCGATCTGGGCGATGCCGTTGACCAGCATCTCGTCGTCGAGCCGCCCCACCGCCTCCCATTCGACCTGATACCCCAGCGCGTCGGCGTATCGCCGCGCCTCGCGCTCGAGCTCGGCGCGCTGGGCGAGGCCGAGCGGTTCGGGCTCGCCCTCATCGGCGAAACCGGTCCGGTCGGCGTCGACCTGCCGATAGGGGGTGGCCACCTCCGCCTCGCGCGCGATGCGGAAGCGGCCGATGCCTTCGAGGACGATGTTGTAGCGTCCGTCGTCGAGCTCGTCGCTTGCCGCGATGCGGCCGAGGCAGCCGATCTCGAACAGCGCCGGCGGCTCCTCGGCGTTGCGCGGCTGGACCATGGCGATGAGGCTGTCGCTGGCCAGCGCGTCGCGAACCATCGCGCGGTAGCGCGGCTCGAAGATGTGGAGCGGCAGCTGGGTGCGGGGGAAGAGCAGCGCGCCCGCCAGCGGGAAGATCGGCACCCGCAGCAGCGCGCCGCGGACCATCAGCCGAACAGGATCGCCGAGAGCCGGCGGCGCTGCGCCGCCGCCCACGGGTCTTCGAGCCCCACCGCCTCGATGAACTGGAGCAGGCGCTTGCGCGCGGCGCCCTCGTTCCACTCGCGGTCGCGGCGGATGCTCTCCAGCAGCTGGTCGGCCGCGCCGTCGCGCTCGCCGCGCGCCATCAGCGCCGCGGCGAGCGCGTAGCGTGCCTCGTGATCGTCGGGATCGGCGGCGATGCGCCGCTCATATTCGGCGGTCTCGGCACCGGCCGGGGCGAGCTCCGCCACCGCCAGCGCCGAGTTCGCCTGGGCGAGCGCCGGATCGCCGGCGAGCTTCTCGGGGAGCCCCTCGATCAGCGCCTTGGCCTCCTCGGTGCGGCCGGCGGCGATCAGCGCGCGGGCATGGCCCGAGGCGGCCTCGGCGCTGTCGGGCGCCATCTCGCGGATCTGGGCGAAGATGTTGGCGGCGCGCTCGGCGTCGCCGCCGGCGAGCACCTCCTCCCCCATCGCGATCAGCGGCTCGATCTCCGCCTCGCGCTGCTGCTCCTCTCCGTCGATCGGCAGCTGGGCGAGGATCTGGTCTAGCGCGCGGGCGAGCTGCCCTTCGGTCCGCGCCGGCGTCAAGTCGGCGACCAGCTGGCCCTGGAATATCGCGTAGACGGTGGGGATCGACTGGACCCGGAATTGCGCGGCTATGATCTTGTTCTCGTCGACGTTGATCTTGACCAGCTTGACGCCCTTGGCCGCATAGTCGGCGGCGACCTTCTCGAGCACCGGCGTCAGCTGCTTGCACGGGCCGCACCATTCGGCCCAGAAGTCGACGATGACCAGCGCGTCGCGCGACGGCTCGATCACGTCGCGCCGGAAGCCCTCCAGCGCCTCGCGTTCGGCCGCGCTCATACCCAGTGACGCCATCGCTCCGCTTTCTCTCCAGCCTCGCAAAATGTCGCGCCCCTATGTGCTATTGCACCCGCCCCTGCCAACCCTATCTAGGGCTTGCCGGGCGGCAGGCCTTTTGCTAGCAGCCGCGGCCTTACCCGGACCGCCGTCCGGGCCGCCTCGGGCGGCCGGCCGCGCGGCTCAGCGCGAGAGCGGGCGTAGCTCAGGGGTAGAGCACAACCTTGCCAAGGTTGGGGTCGAGGGTTCGAATCCCTTCGCCCGCTCCATTTTTTCCAGCACTTAGAGTGACTTACGGTTCGCTGGGGCTCAACG
>JALYHK010000364.1 GCA_030776605.1 Pseudomonadota bacterium | reverse complement strand
AGCTCAAGCGGCTCGACGTGGGCCACGGCTACACGCCCGACGGCGGCGCGAGCTGGCCGCTGCGCGGCGCGGGCATCGGCGCCATGCCGACCGCAGAGGAGGTGCTCTACGGAGTGCAGAACGCGCAGGTCATCTTCTCCTTCCGCGGCAGCGATCCGGCGGACGCCGACGCGCTGGCGGCCGAATTCGCCCGCGCCGGATTCCCGATCGGCGACCGCTTCGGCTTCACCGGGGGAGAGGCGGTGATCGCGCGGATGCGGGCGCTCGCGCCGAACGCCTGGACCTTCACCCGCGCGGAGAGCGAGCGATGCCTCGCCGACTACCGGCTGACGGGCTGGCTCGGCATCATGCCGGAAAGCTGCCGCGGGAGGGCGGTGGCGCTTACCCCCGGCGCCAACTGGACGGTCTGGGGCTGGCCCTATCGCTTCCTCGAGCGCCTCATCGGTGCCGGCGGCCGGGCCTTCATGGTCGACGGCTTCGAAGGGGACGGGACGCCGCGCGGGCTCGCCACCGCGGAGCAGCTCGGCGAGGTGCCGCGCCACTTCCGCGGCTATCTGTGGGTCGCCGACATGGAGCGGGCGGGCCGGGCGTACCGGCGCTAGCAATCCCCCGCCGCGCCCGCTAACCCCCGCGCCGACATGTCCGACACCTCCGACACCAAAGACTATCGCGAGACGGTCTTCCTCCCGAAGACGGATTTTCCGATGAAGGCGGGCCTCGCGCAGAAGGAGCCGGCGATCCTCGCCCGCTGGGCCTCGGAGGGCCTCTACCGCCGGCTGCGCGAGGCGCGCGCCGGCCGCACCCGCTTCATCCTCCACGACGGCCCGCCCTACGCCAACGGCGACATCCACATGGGTCATGCGATGAACAAGATCCTGAAGGACATCGTCGTCCGCTCGGCGAGCCTCAGGGGCTATGACGCGCCCTACGTCCCCGGCTGGGACTGCCACGGCCTGCCGATCGAATGGAAGATCGAGGAGCAGTATCGCAAGCAGAAGCGGGACAAGGACGCCGTCCCGCCGCGCGAGTTCCGCGCCGAATGCCGAGCCTATGCGGAAAAATGGGTGCAGGTGCAGTCGGAGCAGTTCCAGCGCCTCGGCGTGATGGGCGAGTGGGACGATCCCTATCTCACGATGAAGTTCGAGGCCGAGGCGAAGATCGCCGAGGAGCTGCTGAAGTTCGCTGAGAGCGGCCAGCTCTACCGCGGCGCCAAGCCGGTGATGTGGAGCCCGGTCGAGAAGACCGCCCTCGCCGAGGCCGAGGTCGAATATGAGGACATCGTCTCAACCCAGATCGATGTCGCCTTCGAGATCGTCGAGAGCCCGATCCCCGAGCTGGTCGGGGCGCACGCCGTCGTCTGGACGACGACGCCCTGGACGATCCCCGTCAACCAGGCGATCGCCTACGGGGAGGACGTCGAGTACTGCATTCTTGAGGCGTACACGAAGGAGCAGTTTGAAGACCGAGGCCTCGGTTATCGGCTAAGATGGCTCCTGGCTTGCGACTTAGTCGAGTCCTTCGAGAGCCGGGCGCACTTCGTCTGGAAAGAGGTCCATCCCGGCACCATCCGAGGCTCCGACCTCGCAGGCACGGTCGCGCGCCACCCGATGCACCGGCTCGGCGGCTTCTTCGCCAGGCCGCGCCCGTTCCTTCCGGGCGATTTCGTCACAACCGACCAGGGCACCGGCCTCGTCCACATGGCGCCCGACCACGGCGAGGAGGATTTCCTGCTCGCCCGCGAGCACGGCCTCTCGCCCGAATGGGTGGTCCAGGACGACGGCCGCTACCGCGAGGACTGGCTGTGGCTGGGCGGCCATCCCTGGTCGGTGATCGACAAGCGCCTCAACGCGCCCGACGGCCCGATCTGCTCGGACCTGCGCGAGGCGGGCGCCTTGCTGTCCGCCTCCCACGACTTCACCCACAGCTATCCGCACAGCTGGCGCTCCAAGGCCAAGGTGATCGAGCGCGCCACCCCCCAATGGTTCATCCCGATGGATCGGAGCGCGAACGGCGGCGTAGCCGACGGCGAGCGGACGCTTCGCGGCATCGCGCTCGAGGCAATCGAAGAAACCCGCTGGGTTCCCGCCCGCTCCAAGAACCGTATCCGCTCGATGGTGGAGGGGCGCCCGGA
>JALYHK010000363.1 GCA_030776605.1 Pseudomonadota bacterium | reverse complement strand
GCCCGGCAGGCCTCGCCCAAGGCTTGCGCATCGCCCCAGCCGCGCTCAGGCCGGCTCTACCCAGGCCACCAGCAACGAGGTGAGCCCGAGCATCAGCGCCGCGACATATTGGTGGCGGCCGTCGAGGATGACGAACCTGTCGCCTTCCCAGCGGCCGTTGGGGCACGGCCAGCGCTGGCGCTCGCCGAGCTGGATCTGGCGGCGATAGGCGGTCTCGACGTCGCCGATCGCCATCCGCTCGCGGCAGGCGAGCCGCACGCGCTCGATCCCGACATAGCCCGTCATCACGACATAGCCCGTCATCACGACATGGCCCGCCGGCACGGCCAGGCTGCGGTCCTCGGCGAAGGCGGCGGGCTCTGCCATGCTCCGGCTCGTCAACCCACCTCGACGCCGAGCTGCTTCAGATCGGCGTCCAACTCCTCGATCCGGCGCTCGAGCGTGGCGACGATCGCGGGCCGCGCCTGCTCCACCATTTCGCCGTCCTGGAGGACGCCGTTGATCGTGACGCCGAACCTGCCCTCGTCGCGCGCAGCGATCAGCCTGTCCCGGGCCGCGACGATCCGCGCGACCATCGGGAAGCTCCCGATCTTCACGCCTTGCGCGTCCCCGCCTGCTCGACCCGCTGGACGAAGAACTCCTCGCCCTGGTCGACCCTGAAGCCGAGCTCCTGCAGCGTCTCGGCCGCCTTGCCGCCGAGCTGCAGCAGCTTCACCGTGCCGACGCGGTCGACGCTGTAGCGCAGCCGCACCGTCTGCCTGCCGTAGCGGGTGGCGCGCAGCGCCTCGACCGCCTTGTCGTCGTCCTCGAATCCGTGGGCCAGCTTCGGCCGCGAGGCGCGGGTGCCGATCGTGCAGCCGCCGAGCTCGATCGACTTGCGCTTTCCTGCAATGGTGCGGCCCGCATCCTGCCACCAGGGCTCGAGGCGCGCCGCAATGGCCTGCAGCTCGGCCAGGAGCGGCGTGGCGGCCGCGTCGGCCCTGGCGTTGGCGCGGGCGATCAGCGCGCCCCTGCGGCCCTCCACGGCCTCCAGGAGGCCCTGCAGGGCGGCATGGCGCTCGAGCAGCGCGGTCGCCTGGGCGACCGTCCTGGGGGCCCTGACGGCGCTCACCGGGCGCTTCCGGCGATCGAGTCGATTACGGCGGCCGTGCCCTTCATTCTCGCCAGCTCGGCCTTCGCGGCGCGGCCGTCCTTCAGCTCGCGCTCGACCTGCTCGAGCCAGGCGCGGTCGACGAGCGCGCCGCCTGGCGCCTCGATCGCCCGGCGCAGCTCGGCCATGTCGATCGGCTTGGTCATCGCCTCACCACCAGGCCTTGCCGCCCTGGTGACAGAGCGGCGGGTTGATGGGCTGCGGGGAGGTCTCTCCGCGGAAGACGGCGCGGATGCCGTCGGCGATCTCTTCGGCCTCGACGCACATGCGCTCGAACTCGCGGTGGGAGCTGGCGCCGACCTCGGCGTCGCGCAGCAGCAGGTCGAGCCGCGTGCTGAGGCGCCGCAGCCGATCGGCGGGAGAATGCGTGGGCCGCCGTCCGCTCACTGGCCGCGACCGGAGGGCGGCGGGGCGGGCGGCGGCCGTGAAGCCGGCGATGTCGCGGGCTCCACGCGCGCGGAGGATGGGACGTGTGGACATCGCTCACCTCCGGGCATGAAAAAACCCGCCGGGCGGGGGGCCGGCGGGCTTCGGGCGGTGCGCGCTGGGCGCACTTGTCGCGGGGTCGTTGTGGCCCATTTCGTGGCCGTTTTCGCGTCCCTTTTTCGTCAAGTTGACGAAAAGGGGACCCCGGCCTTCGCCGGGGCAGGCCTTATCCCGCCGCCGCGACCGTCGCCGGATCGATCTCGCGCCGCACCTCGTGGAAGATCCGCGGCCAGAGGTCGAGCGCCTCGATCAGCAGCCGCTTCGCCGTCCTGTTGCTCATCCGCCAGCGGCGCGCGGCGACGGTGAACGGCAGCGGCGCGCCGCCTTCGCCGACGATCATCGCCAGCACCGGCGCGGGCCGCGCCAGGGCGGCCCGCCAGCGCCCGTAGGCCGCTTCCCGCCAGACCTGGCCCAAATGCCTGTAGAAGGCCTCGCCGGCGCGGCTGCAGTCGATCCGCGTCTCGAGGCTGGCGGTGCGGACGGCGACGTCGGCGCC
>JALYHK010000362.1 GCA_030776605.1 Pseudomonadota bacterium | reverse complement strand
CGGAAGGCGGCGGCGCGGGCTCACCGCTCGATACGGCGCCTGCGCCGGCAGAAGTGGGCGAAAGCGCCTGCAGCTCGCTTGCGAGCCGCTCCATATTGGCATCGCGGTGCGGGCCGAAGGCGTCGGTCCAGTGCTTGATCTTGAGGAACAGGGCCAGCCCTGCCCCGGGCTTCACGTCGCCGATCCGCACCGGAAAGATCGGCTTGTCGAGACTGAAGGCCAGCTCCGTCTCGACGCGCACATAGGGAGACTTATTGGCTTTCTCGGTCACCAGCACGAGAAAGGCCGCAGATTGCTCGATCGCCCCCTGGAGCTGCTCGGAATAGTCCATACCGGGCCGGACGTCGCGGGGCGCGATCCAGATCCGGATGCCGCGCGATTCGAGGAAGGCGGCGATCTCGTTGGCCTGCTCACGGTTCTCCGATCCGTGGCTGACGAAGACGTGCCCTGCGTTCGTCGTCATCTCTCCCCGCCCTCGACCGATCAAAGCACCCGCGCAGCTATCCGCTTCCGCCTCCTCTTGGCAAGGCGTACCGCTGGTGGCGCTCCGGCCCGACAGCGGCTAGGGCTGCGGGCGTGACGGAGCTGGTCGCAGTCGACATCGGCGGGACCCATGCCCGCTTCGCACGCGCCGAGGCGGCGGAGGGGAAGGTGCGGGCGCTGGGCGAGGTCTGCACGCTGAGGACCGGCGAGCACGCCAGCCTGCAGACCGCCTGGGAAGTGTTCCGCGAGCGCAGCGGCGGCGCCCTGCCCGCGAACCTTGCGCTTGCCTTCGCCGGCCCGGTCTCCGGCGAGGTCCTGAAGCTCACCAACAATCCGTGGGCGATCCGCCCGCGGCGGCTCCGACAGGAGCTGGGGATCGAGCGGCTGACGGTGGTCAACGACTTCGGCGCCATCGCCCATGCCGTTGCCCAGCTGGGAGAGGACCAGTACCGCCCGATCTGCGGCCCGGATGCGCCGCTGCCGCAGCGGGGCGCGATCAGCATCGTCGGCCCGGGGACCGGCCTCGGCGTCGCGCTGCTGCTCCGCCGGGAGAGCGGCTACGACGTGCTCGAGACCGAAGGCGGGCATATCGACTTCGCGCCGCTCGACAGCATCGAGGACCGCATCCTCGCCCGGCTGCGCGAGCGCTACCGCCGCGTCTCGGTCGAGCGCATCGCCGCCGGCATGGGACTTGCCAACATTCACGAGACGCTCGCCGCCATCGAGGGCCGGCCGATACCGGACCGGGACGACAAGGCGCTCTGGACCGCCGCCCTGGCCGGCGCCGACAGCCTCGCGGCGGCCGCGCTCGCCCGCTACTGCCTCTGCCTCGGCGCCGTCGCCGGCGACCTCGCGCTCGCCCATGGCGCCGCCGCCGTCGTCATCGCCGGGGGGCTGGGGCTGCGGCTTGCCGATCACCTGCCGGAATCGGGCTTCCGGGACCGCTTCATCGCCAAAGGCCGCTTCGAGCGGCGGATGGACGAGATGGCGGTCAAGCTCCTCGTCCACCCACAGCCGGGCCTCTACGGCGCCGCGGCCGCCTTCGCGCGTGCCCACCGCTGATTGCCCCTTGCATCGCAGCGCCGCTCCATGCGTTGGTGGGGAATGCAAATGAGCATGGGAAAGATGCGTGCCTTGATCCTTCCGCTGGCGCTCGCCGGGTGCATGGCCGCGGACGACGCGCTCGGCGACACCGCCCGCGAGGAGCTGGACCGCGAGCTCGCCGGCCGCGTCGCCGGGGCGCCGCAGGATTGCGTGCCCCAGGTGCAGGCGCAGTCGCTGCGGGTGGTCGACAGCCGCACCGTCGTCTACCGCGGGCTGGACGCGATCTGGGTCAATCGGCTGCGCGCCGCCTGCCCGGGGCTGAGGCCGACCAGCACCCTCATCGTCGAGCCGTTCGGCGACCGCTACTGCCGAGGCGACCGCATCCGCGGCATCGAGCCGGGCGGTTCGATCCCGGGCCCGATATGCGTGCTCGGGGCCTTCACCCCCTATCGGCCGGCGCGATAGGTCAGGCGGCGGCGGAAAGCGGCGCCTCGATCGGCTCGGCGCCGTCGCAGGCGACGAGCAGCTGTCCGCCGTCCCGCACCTCGACCAGCGCCTCGCCTTGCGCGAGCCAGACCGAGCCCGCCTCCAGGGCGTGGCCGCTGCAG
>JALYHK010000361.1 GCA_030776605.1 Pseudomonadota bacterium | reverse complement strand
AGGCGCTCCCGCCCCACCACCAGCGCTGGTCGGCGGCGCGCCCGCCCATCATCATCGCGGCGCGGTCCTTGCCGGCGACGGCGACGACGCGGCTGCGCGGGTCGGCGCGCTTCAGGTAATCGCCGAGGGTGGGCACGCGCAGATGGTAGGCGGAAAGCGTATAGGCGCTCGACGTGCTGCCGGGGACGTTCGGGTCCTCGGCGCAATAGACCCGCTGGTCGTCCCGGGCGAGACCGAGGTCGAACCAGTTGTTGGCGATGATCCCGGTGCGCGACGGGCGCGCGCCGGTGAGGATGGTCGAATGGCCGGGGCAGGTCTCGGTGGCGGCATGCGCCTGGTAGCCGGCGGGGAATACGGCCCCGCCCGAGAGGCGGCGGAAGCCGCCGGTGAAATGGTCGCGATACTGGGCGAACAGGTCCGCGGAGAGCTGATCGACCGAGATGGCGACGATCAGGCGCGGCGGCCGCTGCGGCTGAGCGGCGGCGGGCGCGGCGATCAGCGCGAGCGCAAGCAGAGCGGCGGCGCAGGTTCGTCTCATCGGAGGCTCCTCGGTGCGGGGGCCCCGCCATGCCATAGCGGCGCGGGGAATCAAGCTCCGCGGAGGGGTGCCCGGCGCGCCGGGGCCGCCGACATGCGAACCGCCCCGCCCGCGGATGCGGACGAGGCGGTCCTCGCGTAACGAGAAGGTGGCGCCGCAGTCAGTCGCGGCGGCGGCCGAAGCGCCAGCCGAGGCCGGCGAGACCTGCGGCGAAGAGCCACAGCGCGCCCGGTGCCGGGACCGGGACGCCGCCCGTCGAAGTGGAGCCGCCCGTCGAAGTGGAGCCGCCGGTGGAGGTCGAGCCGCCGGTGGAGGTCGAGCTCGGGGTGCCGCGGCCGATGGCGCTGTCCGGCGCGCCTTCGCCCTGGATCGACTGATAGCGGACGAAGAAGTCGCTGAGCGTCAGCTGGTCGGGCAGCTCGGAGAAGTTGAGCGTGAGCGTGCCGGACGCGGTATCGCCGATCTGGACGCCGACGCCGCCGCCGCCCGCGCAGTTGGGGCCGCCGGCGCCCTTGAAGCAGACCTCGACCCTGCCGAAGCCGCTCGGCACATTGCCGCTTGCGGTGCGGTTGAAGAGGCCGGTGGAGTCGGCGCTGGTGATGTTCGGATCGGTGTTGAAGCCGAAGATCGAGATGCGCGAGGCATCGATCGGATCGCCCGACGTGTTGGTGACGGAATAGTTGAACGTGTAGCTGTTGTCGCCGACGCCGGTCAGGGTGAAGGTCGTCTGACCGGACAGGCCGTCGATCGTCTGCCCGTCCGCGAAGCCGTCGTAATCGACGGTGTAGGACGTGCCGACATCGGACGGATTGACGGTGATGACATTGGCCTCCGCCGCCGTGGCGACGGTCATCGCCGCGGCCAGGGCCAGGCTGAACTTGGTAAAGGACATGGCGCTTCCCTCGTCTCGCATTGTGCGGCGGAAAAGGGAGCAACAAGCGTGCCAGAAGCGCCTTTTTGCGGGTCACGATGGTAAACGCCGCGGCGGGTGTAAGGTGTGCCGACAGGCCCTTCTGGTTAATGCCCCCGATGCGCAAAAGGGCCGCCGGACGTCTGTCCGGCGACCCTTCAGACATGGTCAGCGGCCGGAGGCCCGGCCCGGAAAACCTCCAGAAAGGGCTAGCCTTTCGTCTCCCGAACGAACCGAACCGACCCCTCTGCTGAACCATGAGACATCGGATCACCTCCTTTCGCTGTTGAAGACGGCGCGACTATGAGTCCCGCCGAATGGCCAATCAAGACTTGAACTGGATTATTTTGGAGCTAGTCTTTTTGGCTTCGCGCCCTCGGCACCCCGCCGCCCAGGTTCAGCCTGGCGGTGGCGCAGCCTCGGCGCTCCAGCAGCCGTCATCCTCGTTTCAGGTCCAGTCCTCCGCCCGCGCGGCGGCCGGCGCTGGATGCTAAAACGAGTTCAGCATGACGAGGTGGCGCAGCGCCTCCACCGGCACGTTCGCCGCCGCTCAGCTTCGGCAGTCCTCGACCACCCGCGCCGGCTCCGGCCAGGTCGGAAGGATCAGCCGCGGCAGGCCCTGGGCGTCAACCGCGAAGCGGCCGCGGCTGAAGACGATCGCATCGAGGAACGGATCGGACGCGCTCAG
>JALYHK010000360.1 GCA_030776605.1 Pseudomonadota bacterium | reverse complement strand
GCTCTTCGACCGCGATCCGACGGCGCGCGGCGCCCGCCCCCTCGCGCTGCGCTACCGCCCGCCGGAGGGCAATCGCGTCACCGACGCGGCGGCGCTGCCCGATGGGCAGCTGCTGCTGCTCAACCGCCGAGCGAGCCTGCTCGAAGGCTTCTCCGCCATCCTTTCCCTCGCGGCCCTGCCGGAGCCGGGGCGCGGGGCGATCGTCGAAGGGCGCACGCTCGCGGTGCTCGCCGCGCCGCTCCCCGTCGACAATATGGAGGCGCTGAGCGTCACCCGCGAGGGCGGTCGGACGATCCTCTGGATCGCCTCGGACGACAATTTCAATCCGCTGCTGCAGCAGACGCTGCTGCTGAAGTTCGCCCTGGAGGACCTCCCGTCGCGGTGAGGGGACGGCGGCTCAGGCCTCGGCCGTTTCGGCCTGCTTCTTCGCGATCTCGCGCTTGAGCCGCCGGGCGCGCAGGCTCAGCTTCTCGTCCGAAGTCTTCACCAGCCAATTGTCGAGCCCGCCGACATGTTCGACCGAGCGCAAGCCGTTCATCGACACGCGAAGACGCACCGAGCGGCCGAGCGCGTCGGACATCAAGGTGACGTCCTGCAGGTTGGGCAGGAAGGTGCGCTTGGTCTTGTTGTTGGCGTGGGAAACGTTGTGGCCCACCTGCCGGCCCTTGCCGGTCAGCTCGCAAATGCGCGACATCTCGTCTCGTCCTGGATGAGGCGGGGCCGGGCCCCGCGAAAAGCGGGGGCGAGATAGCGGCCGCGCCGGCCCGCGTCAACCGGCGAGCCGGGGCGCCCGCGCTCGTTCCGGCGCTGCAACCAACCGGCGGCGGCTTCGTTGTCGGGCCGAAAGCCAATAGCGCTGGAGAGACGACATGCTGCGCGCGATCCTGCTCATCCTCGCCCTCGTCGTGCTGGCCGCGATCGGCCTCGTCTGGGCGGGCGTGATCGAGGTCGACTGGAACCGCGACGCCCGCGCTCCGGTCGAGGTTCAGATCAACCCGGTGGAGGTCGGTACGACCACGACCAATCTGCAGGTGCCGGTGGTGAGCACCGAGACGCGCCAGGTCGAAACGCCGGCGGTGCGGGTGCGCGACGACGATCCGGCCCCCGCCAACGCGCAGTGAAGGGGTGAACAGGGCGGCCGCCGGACCGCCCTTTTCAGGCGCCATGGCCTTCCCGCTTCCCGAACCGATGCGCCTCGCGCTCGGCGAGGCGCGCGCCGCCGCCGCGGCGGGCGAGGTGCCGGTCGGGGCGGTGGTGAGCCGTGGGGGCGAGGTGATCGCGACCGGCCGCAACCGGATGCGCGACAGCAACGATCCCAGCGCCCATGCCGAGATGGTGGCGATGCGTGAAGCGGCGGCGGCGCTCGGCCAGCCGCGGCTCGACGGCTGCGACCTCTGGGTGACCCTCGAGCCGTGCGCGATGTGCGCGGGCGCGATGGCGCTGGCGCGGGTGTCGCGGCTCTATTTCGGCGCGGCCGACCCGAAGGGCGGCGCGGTTCTCCACGGGCCGCGCCTGTTCGCGCAGCCGACGTGCCACCACGCGCCGGACGTATACGGGGGCATCGGCGAAGGCGAGGCGGGTGAGCTGCTGCGCGCCTTCTTCCGCGAGCGGCGCGGCTAGTTCCCCCCGCGGCGGCGCGGCACCCAGTCGTAGTCGAAGCTCGTCGAAACCGTATCCGGCACCGCCCGGCCGGAGGCGTCGCGGGCGGGGCGGTAGCGGAATCGCTCCTCGATCAGCCGGCAGGTGGTCGCGTCGAGCCCCGGATCGCCGCTCGACCGGGTCACCCGGCAGTTGCTGATCCGGCCGTCGGTGCCGACGGTGTAGCGGACTCCGACGGTGCCGCGGACGCCCTGCCGGCGGGCGGCGCGGAAATAGTCCTCCTCCCCCGATATCGAGCCGCTGATCCGCTGCGCGCGGCGGGCGCCGCCGCCAACCGCCGCAGCGACCTGCCGACGACGGCGAAGGAAAGCCCCGGCGACGGCCAGCACGAAGACGATGGACGCAGTCACGATCCAGAGAGGCCACTCCGGCGGAACCTCGTCGCGGGCGAGCACCGCGAGAACAGCGCCCCAGCCGACCGCGAGCGCCAGGAACAGGAAGGCCGCAGATGCTCGGAGGAAGAAAGCCTGAACGACTGC
>JALYHK010000359.1 GCA_030776605.1 Pseudomonadota bacterium | reverse complement strand
GCGCTGCTCGCCGGGCCGGCGCTCCAGGCCCGCTGCCTCGAATGCCCCGCCGTGCCGGTCGCCGCCGCGGCGCTGCGCCGGCCTTTGCTCGCGCGGCTGCTCGCCACCCTCGGCTGGTAGGCGGCGGCTAGGCGATCCGCTCCATCACCTCATCGGGGACTTGGTAATTGCCCCAGACCGCCTGGACGTCGTCGTCCTCCTCCAGGGCTTCGATCAGCCGCACGAGCTGCTCGGCCTCCTCCCCCCGGACTTCGACCGCCGTCTGCGAACGCCAGGCAAGCTTGGTGCTCTCGGGCTCGCCGAGACGCGCCTCGAGCGCGCGGGCGACCTCGTGGAGGCTGTCCTGCGCGGTCCAGATCGCATGGCCCTCCTCGTCCGACTCGACGTCCTCCGCGCCGGCCTCGGCCGCCGCCTCGAGCACCTCGTCGGCGCTCCCCGCCGAGGCCGGATATTCGATCAGGCCGACGCGCTCGAAGCCGTGGCTCACCGATCCCGCCGCTCCGAGGTTGCCGCCGTTCTTGGAGAAGATGGTGCGCACGTTGGTCGCGGTGCGGTTCCTGTTGTCGGTCAGCGCCTCGACGATCAGCGCCACGCCGGCCGGGCCGAAGCCCTCGTAGCGCAGCTCCTCGTAATTCTCGGCATCGCCGCCCGAAGCCTTGTCGATCGCGCGCTGGATATTGTCCTTGGGCATCGACTGCGCGCGGGCGGCGTTGACCGCGGCCCGCAATCGCGGGTTGGCGTCGGGGTCGGGCAGGCCCATCTTCGCCGCCACGGTGATCTCCCGCGCCAGCTTGGAGAACATCGCCGAGCGCTTCTTGTCCTGCGCGCCCTTGCGGTACATGATGTTCTTGAACTTGCTGTGGCCGGCCATGGCCGAGGGGTCCTTCGGGTCTGTCGTTGCGGGTCTGGCCGCGTGGGCGCTCAGGCGAGCCCGAGCGCCGCCTTGTAGGTCTCGAGCAGCGCGTCCGCCTCCTGGCGGTCGTGGGTTTCCATTCTCCTGAGGCGGACGATCGCGCGCATCGTCTTGGTGTCGTAGCCGCGCGCCTTCGCTTCCGCATAGACGTCCCTCACGTCCTCGGCGATCGCCTTCTTTTCTTCCTCGAGCCGCTCGATCCGCTCGATGAGCAGCCTGAGCTCGTCCGCCGCGATCGTTCCTTCCGCCATGCTCTCCATCCGCTGCCGGGAGTGAGCGGCAGCCTCTAAGGTCTCGCGCCGCGGCGCTCAAGCCGGGTTGAACTCGCGGGCGGACAGTCTAATCACCCGGCCGTGGCGAGCAGAGAGAAGATCCACAGCCAGTTCGTGCCGCGCAGCCGCAAGGTCCGTATCCTGGCGACGCTCGGCCCCGCGAGCAACACCCCCGAGATGATCCGCAAGCTCGCCGAGACGGGGGCCGACGCCTTCCGAATCAACATGAGCCACGGCGGCCACGCCGACCACAAGAGGGCGATCGAGACCATCCGCGGCCTCGAGAAGGAGCTCGAGCGGCCGACCACGATTCTCGCCGACCTGCAGGGGCCGAAGCTGAGGGTCGGCCGCTTCTCGGGCGGCGGCGCGACGCTGGAGAAGGGCCAGACCTTCGTCTTCGACCGCAGCGAAGAGGCGGGCGACGAGAAGCGCGTGGGACTGCCGCACCGTGAGATATTCAGCGGCGTCGGCGAAGGCACGCGCCTCCTGATCGACGACGGCAGGCTGGTCGGCCGCGTCGTCAGCGCGAGCCCGGACCGGATCGAGACGGTCGTCGAGGTCGGCGGCCGGATCTCGAACAACAAGGGCCTTAACCTGCCCGACGTGGTGCTGCCGCTCGCCGCGCTCACCGACAAGGACCGCGCCGACCTCGCCTTCGTGCTCGACAATCACGTCGACTGGGTGGCGCTGAGCTTCGTCCAGCGGCCGGAGGACGTCGCCGAGGCGCGGCGGCTGATCGCCGGGCGCGCGGCCTTGCTCGCCAAGATCGAGAAGCCCGCCGCGGTCGAGCGGCTCGACGGCATCCTCGAGCTCGCCGACGCGGTAATGGTGGCGCGCGGCGACCTCGGCGTCGAAATGCCGCCCGAGGAGGTCCCGCCGCTCCAGAAGCGCATCGTCGAGGCGGCGCGGCGGATGGGCCGCCCCGTGGTGGTCGCGACGCAGATGCTCGAATCGATGATCACCGCGCCG
>JALYHK010000358.1 GCA_030776605.1 Pseudomonadota bacterium | reverse complement strand
GCCTGGGCCCGCCCGGAAGCCTCGCGGGCTGCGGCCCTCGCCCTCGCCGCGCTGCCGCTCCTCTTCGCCCTGGCCGCGGCGCTGGCGCTGGCGCGAGTCCGGCGGCGCTGAACCCACAAACTTATCCACAGCTTCGTCCACGAGAACAAGAGAAGAACAACTTAGCGAACGGACCATGAAACGGCAGCTCATCTCCAAGTTGCGGCACGAAAATCCATAATCAGGCATGAAAACCCCTTCCATCCCCACTCGCATGCTGTTATTCACAAGCCCCTAAAGTTTAGGGGCACTTCCTGGCTGGCCGGTCAGTCACGCGGGCGCGGGTGTTTGCGTCTGCGAACGGGGGAGCTCCGCGTGAGGGGGAGCGGGTCAAAGCCGTGGAGTTGGAGCACCTCTTCAACGGAAGCGCGCTCAACGCGGTGGACGCCAAGGGGCGTCTGTCGATCCCCGCCTTCATCCGCAGCGTGGTCGAGCGCCGCTCCGATGCGAAGGCGGTCGTCATTGGCGCGCACGAGGTCGACCCCTGCCTCACCGCCTACGACCGCGGCTACGCGCGCATCCTGCACGCCGAGAACGAGCGCCGCCGGCTGAGAGAGGAGGCCGAGGGCGCCGCCGCTCAGACCCATTTCAGTCGGGCCCGTCGTACCTTCGGCCTGACCGAGGACGTGCCGTACGACCCCAGCGGCCGCATCATCCTGCCCCCGATGATGCGCCGCAAAGGCCGGATCGAAGATCTGGCGCTGTTCGTCGGGGTCGGCGGCACGTTCGAGATCTGGAATCCGCTGGTGGCGCTCGAGCAGGGCGACGAGGATCTTCGCGAGCTCGCCGCCTACCGGCTCGAGGAAAAGGGAATCCGCCCGTGACCGCGCCCGCGAGCGCCCACGTCCCCGTCCTGCTCGACGAGGTGATGGCCGCGCTCGCCGTCGCGCCGGGCGAAACCTATGTCGACGGCACCTTCGGCGCCGGCGGCTACACCAGAGCCATTCTCGAGAAAGGGGCGGCCCGTGTCTTCGCCTTCGATCGCGATCCCGACGCGATCCGCGAGGGCGAAGTTCTCGCCGCCGCTTGCGGGGGGCGCCTGACGCTTGTGCCGGAACGCTTTTCCCGGATGCGTCAGGCGCTTGCCGCCCGCGCGGTCGACGAGGTGGGCGGCGTGACGCTCGACATCGGCGTCTCCTCGATGCAGCTCGACCGGCCCGAGCGCGGCTTCTCCTTCCAGGCCGACGGGCCGCTCGACATGCGCATGGACCAGGAGGGCGAGACAGCCGCCGACTTCCTGAACCGCGCGTCCGAAGCGGAGATCGCCGACGTCCTCTACCGCTACGGGGAGGAACCGAAGTCGCGCCGCATCGCCCGCGCGATCGTCGCCGCCAGGCCGATCGAGCGCACCGGCCAGCTCGCCGAGATCGTCCGCCAGGCGGCGGGCTGGCACGCGGGCATGAAGAAGGATCCGGCGACCCGCACCTTCCAGGCGATCCGCATCCACCTCAACGAGGAGCTGCAGGAGCTGGAAGGCGGGCTGGAGGCGGCCGAGCAGGTGCTGCGCCCCGGCGGGCGCCTCGCGGTCGTCACCTTCCACAGCCTCGAGGATCGGCTGGTGAAGCGCTTCCTGAAGGAGCGCAGCGGCGCGGTGGCCGCGCGCTCGCGCCACCTTCCCGATCCGGTCGAGCGGCGGTCGGCGCCGAGCTTCGAGGCGGTCGGCAAGCCGGTCCGCCCCGGCGAGGACGAGGTTCGCGCCAATCCGCGCGCCCGATCGGCGACGCTGCGCTTCGCCCGGCGCACCGCCGCCTCCTCATGGTCAAGCCGGGGGGCGTCGTCATGATCGCCAGGAGCTTCAGGTCGGTGGCATGGGTCGCCGGCGTCGCCGCCGCGGCCTTGGGTTGCTACATGCTCTCGCTGCAGGTGGCGGCCGAACGCGCCGACCTCGCCGGCGTCGAGCAGCGCATCGTAGCGGCCCGGCAGGCGATCCGGAACCTGCAGACCGAGCTCGGCACCCGCGGGCGGCTGCAGCAGCTCGAGCATTGGAATGCGGAAGTGCTGGCGCTCTCCGCGCCGGTGGCGGGCCAGTTCCTCGACAGCGAGAGGACGCTGGCGCGGCTCGACGTGCGCGACCAGGGGCTTGGCGGCGCCGAGGTGCGCATGGCCTCTGCCGAGG
>JALYHK010000357.1 GCA_030776605.1 Pseudomonadota bacterium | reverse complement strand
CGCGACCGCTTCGACCCGGCGGGTGAGGTCTTCGACGTCGAGCGCCATCGTCCTCAGCTCGGCGGCGTAACGCTCGGCATCGATCCCCGGCCGCGCCGCGGCGGCGGCGTCGAGCAGGCTGTCGAGCAGCAGCGAGATCGTCGGCAGGATCGATTGCTCGATCTGCTCGAATGCCGCGTCGAGACTCGCCTGCCGCCCCGCTTCCATCCCGCCGAGGCTAGGGGCGCGTGCTTAACCGCGCGTAAAAGAGCTGCCGCCTTTGCCGCCTGGCGCGGCCGTGGCATGGGGGCGTCATGGACGGAACCGCCGCCGCCCTGCTTTCGGTGCTGATGATCGCCGCCTTTTTTCTCGCCGCCGGCGGCATCCTGCTGGCCGTCCGCCGCGGCGAGAAGGCCAAGGGCGCGCTGATGCTGCTCGCTGCCGCCGTCCTCGCCGGCAACGTGCTGATCTGGACGCTCTAGCGTCCCGGCCGGCCGAGCGCGGGGCGCGGCCCCAACGCCGTCGTCAGCGGATCGGGCAGCTGGGGCTGAGGCGGAAGTCGAGATAATCGTCTACCGCCTTCATCAGCTCGCCCATCTCGTTGACGAAGAAGTGGTTGGCGCCGACGATGGTCTTGTACTCGATGGTGATGTGGCGCTGGGTGCGCAGCTTCTCGACCAGCTTCTGGACCGCGGGCGGGTTCACCACCTCGTCGGCCTCGCCCTGGATGATGATGCCCGAGGAGGGGCAGGGGGCGAGGAAGCTGAAGTCGTACATGTTGGCGGGCGGCGCGATCGAGATGAAGCCGCGCACCTCGGGCCGGCGCATCAAGAGCTGCATGCCGATCCAGGCGCCGAAACTGAAGCCGCCGATCCAGGTGGTCTCCGCCTCCGGATGGATCTGCTGCACCCAGTCGAGCGCCGCGGCGGCGTCTGAGAGCTCGCCGATGCCGTTGTCGAAGATGCCTTGGCTCTTCCCCACCCCGCGGAAGTTGAAGCGCAAAGTCGCGAAGCCGCGGCGGACGAAGGTCTTGTAGAGGGCCTGGACGATGGCGTTGTTCATCGTCCCCCCGCCCTGGGGGTGGGGGTGGAGGATCAGGGCGACGGGGGCGCGGGGACGGGCGCCGGGGCTGAAGCGGCCTTCCAGGCGGCCTTCCGGTCCGGGAAATATGACTTCGGGCATTGCACCTGCGGGCGGCTTGGCGACAAAGGACGGCAGGGGCATGGCCCCCGCGCGGGCGCGGCCTATATAGGGCCCGAGCCCGTCAGCGCAATCAGAGGAGCCCAGCCGCTTGGCCCGCCGCGTCTATCTGGACCACGCTTCGACGACGCCGATCCTGCCCGAATCGGCGGCGGCGATGGCCGAGGCGTGCCGCATCTGGGCCAATCCCTCCTCGCCCCATGCCGAGGGACGGGCGGCGCGCGCCGCGATGGAGGAGGCGCGCTGCCGCATCGCCGCCGCGCTCGGCTGGAGCGGCACGTTAGTGTTCACTTCGGGCGCCACGGAGGCGATCGCGCTCGCCTTCGAACGGGCGAAGGCGAAGCGCTTCGTCGTCTCGGCGGTCGAGCACGCCGCCGTGCTGCGCAGCGCGCGGGAGGGGCGGCAGGTGGCGGTGCGGCGCGGCGGCACGCTCGACCTCCACGATCTCGACCGGGCGCTCGCCGAGGCCGAGGCGGGGGCGCTGGTCGCGGTCCAGTCCGCCAACAACGAGAGCGGCGTGATCAACCCGCTCGCCGAAGTCGCCGCGCGGGTCCGGGGGGCGGGAGGGCTGCTGCTCGCCGACTGCGCCCAAAGCGCCGGCAAGCTGCCGTTGCCCGATGCCGACTTCATCGTCGTCGCCGGCCACAAGCTCGGGGCGCCGCCGGGGATCGGCGCTCTGCTGGTGCGGGACCCGGCGGCGATCGAGGCGATCGGCGGGCAGGAGGGCGGCTATCGCCCGGGCACCCCGCCGGTCCCGCTGATCATGGCCTTCGCTGCCGCCGCCGAGGCCGATCACGGCTGGTATGGCCAGGCGGAGCGGCTGCGCGCGAAGCTCGACGAGGCGATCGCGGCGGCGGGCGGCGAGGTGGTCGGCGGGGCGGCGCCGGCGACGACCTGATCCATCAGCTCGATGCGGGCGAAGCCGCTCGCCTTCCCCCACTCGTCGCGCACGTCGGCCAGCGACAGGGTGGAGGTGCCG
>JALYHK010000356.1 GCA_030776605.1 Pseudomonadota bacterium | reverse complement strand
GGGTCTGGGCGAGCGCGAGCTCCTGGCTGCGCATCGAGTTGATCTGCTGGGTGACCTCGGTCTGGCGGGCGAGCACGTTGAGCTGGAGGTCGGAGTTGGACAGGACGGCGAGCAGCTGCCCCTGGGCGACCATCGCGCCGTCCTCGACGAGCACCTGCTCCACTCGGCCGCCTTCGACGGCGTCGAGATAGACGGTTACCAGCGGCTCGACGCGCGCCCTGAGCGGCAGGAAGTCGTCGAAGCGGCCGCGCTCGACGGTGGAGATCGTCACCCGGTCGGCGGCGACGGTCTGGCTGTTGGCGCTCGGCGCCATCAGGTAGAAGAGCAGCGCCGCGGCCAGCACCGCCGCCGCGACCAGCGCGATCTTGATCTCCTTGCGCAGGCCCCTCCGCTCGACGACGCGGTCCATCGCGCCGCCGCTCGGCGGCCCGGTCTGCTGGTCCGACTTGATGGTGACGACGCTCATCCTCATCCCTCCACCCGCTGTCCGGCTGCAATCATCGTGCCACAAAACGGCGGGCGCGAAAGCCCCGGCGGGTCACGCGGCGGCAGAGGCTATGTCCGAATCCGGACAGGGCCTGTTCGCCTGCGGACACCGGCGCCGGCTCAGGCGATCGGGACGATGGTGGCGACGATAAGCAGGCTCGACAGCATCATGCCGATGGTGAAGGTGAAGAATTCCAGCTTTGCCATTGTCTTGCTCCTCGCTCCGGAACGCGTGGCTGTCCGCGTCGATGACCGATCAGCACGAGGCGTGCCATACGCCGGGAGCCCCGGATTTCGGCGCTTTTCTGCCGAGCGGCGGGCGGCGACGCTGCCCTTCCGCGGCTCGCTCCGCGTCCGCAACCGCACAGCGCTGTCCGGAAGCGGACAGGCAGTGGCACGGAAATTGATTGTCCTTGTGCGGGTCGATAGGAAGATCGCGGGAGTGGGGTCGTGAAGCGTGACAAGCCGTACCGTCTGTGCCTCGTCGTCGACGATGATCCCGACATCCTCCTCTCGGCACGGCTGCTGCTGCGCGACATGTTCGAGGAGGTCGCCGTATTCCAGTCTCCCGAGGAGGCGCTGGCGGCGATGGAGGCGGACACCCCTGATGTGGTGCTGCTGGACGCGAACTTCGGCCGCGGCGCCACCAATGCGGCCGAGGGTTTCCACTGGCTCGCCGAGATATTGAAGCGCGATCCCGAAGCGGTGGTGGTGATGATCACCGCCCACGGCGGGGTCCAGATCGCGGTCGAGGCGATGAAGCGGGGCGCGACTGACTTCGTCTCCAAGCCATGGTCGAACGAGCGGCTGCTCGCCACCGTGCGCACCGCCGCTGCGCTCAGGAACTCGCGCGAGGAGGCGGTGACCGAGCGCAGGCGCAGCGCCGCGATCCCTGCCCCGGCGGGCGGCGAGACGCCGCTCCTCGGCCGCTCGCCCGGCATGGCGGGGGTCTATTCTCTTATCGAGCGCGCCGCGCCGACCGATGCCAACGTGCTCATCCTCGGCGAGAACGGCACCGGCAAGGAGCTCGTCGCGCGCGAGCTCCACGGCCGATCGCACCGCGCCGACAGCGTGCTGGTCTCGGTTGATCTCGGCGCGGTGGCCGAGAATCTGTTCGAAAGCGAGCTGTTCGGCCATGTAAAGGGCGCCTTCACCGACGCGCGCGCCGACCGCATCGGACGGCTCCAGGCGGCCGACGGTGGCACCCTCTTTCTCGACGAGATCGGCAACCTGCCGCTCCACCTCCAGCCCAAGCTGCTGACCGCGCTCGAGCAGCGCCAGGTCGTCCCGGTCGGCGCCAACAAGCCGGTGCCGATCGACGTCCGAGTCATCGCCGCCACCAACATGTCGCCCGGTCAGCTCGCCGATGAGAGCCGCTTCCGCCAAGACCTGCTCTTTCGCCTCAACACGGTCGAGATCGAGCTGCCGCCGCTGCGCGACCGGCGCGAGGACATCCCGCTCCTGGTCGAGCATTTCATCGCTTTTTATTCGAAGAAATACGGCAAGCCGGTCCGCGAGGTGCCTCCGGAGGTGATGGCGGCGCTGCTCGACTATGACTGGCCGGGGAACGTCCGCGCACTGCGGCACGCCGCCGAGCGGGCGGTGATCCTCGCCGGCGACGCCGCCTTCGCGGTCGAGGACTTCTCGCTGTCCCGCCACGGCGCGGCGCGGATGGCGAC
>JALYHK010000355.1 GCA_030776605.1 Pseudomonadota bacterium | reverse complement strand
TCCCCGTCTCGGTCGTCTACCGCAAGGGCTTTCCGCGCGACGGTTCGGGCAAGCTCTATCTCTACGCCTACGGCGCCTACGGCCACGCCGTGCCGCCGAGCTTCTCGGTCGCGCGGCTCAGCCTCATCGACCGCGGCTTCGCCTGCGCCATCGCCCACATCCGCGGCGGCGACGACCTCGGCTACCGCTGGTTCCTCGACGGCAAGCTTGAAAAGCGCACCAATACCTTCAACGATTTTGTCGATGCGGCGAAGGGGCTGATCGCCGCCGGCTTCGCCAGGCCTGGGCGTATCGCCATCCAGGGCGGTTCGGCTGGCGGCGAGCTGATGGGCGCTGTCGCCAACAGCGATCCGGAGTTGTGGGGCGCGGTCGTAGCCGATGTGCCGTTCGTCGACGTGCTCAACACGATGCTCGACTCCAGCCTCCCGCTCACCCCTGCGGAGTGGCCCGAGTGGGGCAATCCGATCGAGGACAAAGCCGCCTTCGAGCTCATCCGCAGCTACAGTCCCTACGACAATGTCCGCGCCCAGGCCTATCCGCCGATGCTGATCACCGGCGGCCTCAACGACCCCCGGGTGACTTACTGGGAGCCCGCCAAATGGGCGGCGAAGCTGCGCGCGACCAAGACGGACGGCAATCTCCTCCTCTTGAAGATCAACATGGGTGCCGGCCACGGCGGGCAGTCCGGCCGCTGGGAGAGCCTGCGCGAGACCGCCGAAGCCTTCGCGTTCATCCTGACGCAGATCGGCGATTGACGCCCCGCCGATGTTCGAGCTTCGGATCACCGCGACGGCCGATGACATCGACGAGCTCGGCCACGTCAACAATGCGGTCTGGGTGCGCTGGATCCAGCAGGTGGCGATCGCCCATTGGGAGGCGGCCGCCGCGCCCGAGCACCAGCGCGCCTATCTGTGGGTCGTCACCCGCCACGAGATCGACTATCTGCGCGGCGTTGGGCCGGGCGAGACGGTGACGGCGCGGACTTGGGTACCCGATCCGCCGAGGGGCGCCCGCTTCGACCGCCACATCCTCTTCCTCGGCGAGGACGGCAAGCCGCGGGTGCGGTCGGTGACCACGTGGGCAATGCTTGATCGCGCGACGGGCCGGGCGCTGCGCGTCCCGCCCGAGGTGGCGGCACCGTTCCTCAGCTGAAGCCGCGCACCGCCTCGACGATCTGCGGATAGGCCTTGCCGCTGACGGCGAAGCCCATATGCGTCGAGTCGATCTCGCGCTCGGCGTCGCGCTCGCCGGGCTCGCCGCGGGCGGCGCAGACTGCGACGATGCCGTCCCGGCGCGACCAGAGAGCGAGCGTCGGCACCGGCGGCTTCTCCGAGGGGTCGGCGGCGATCGGGGGATCGTCGACGTGGTGGCCCGCGACCAGCTCATAGAGCCGCCAGACATTGTTGTTGCGCCGGTTCCCCGAGAAGGGCGAGCCGAGCGTCACGACCTTCTCGACCAGTTCGGGCCGCCGCTTGGCGGCCTCGCGGGCGTAGATGCCGCCGAGGCTCCAGCCGACCAGGGTCACCTTGCCACCCTTGGCGAAGGCTTCGACCCGCTCGACGATCCGGTCGAGCGTGTCGGCCTCGACGCCGGTGTTGAGGCCCATCCCCCAGCCGGTCACGCGGTAGCCCGCCTCGGCGAGCGCCCGCTGCAGTCCAAGCGTCGAGCGGTCGTTGGCGAGGAAGCCGGGGATAACCATCAGCCGCGGCCCCTGGGCCGGTCCACGCTCGCCGAGCCGGCCGAAGCCGCGCCAGAAGCGCGACAGCAGCGCCGCCCCTTCCTTGAGCAGCATCCAGCGCGGCGGCGGGCGAAGATCGGAGGGCCTAGAGATACTCGCCCCCGCCCATCAGCGGACGGATCGCCTGCGGCAGCCGCACCCGCCCGTCCTCCGTCTGATGGTTTTCGAGCAGCGGCACGAGGATCCGCGGTGAGGCGAGCGCGGTGTTGTTGAGCGTGTGGACGAAGCGAACCTTGCGCTCCTCGTCGCGCCACCTGAGGTTTGCCCGCCGCGCCTGCCAGTCGTGCAGCGTCGAGCAGCTGTGGGTCTCGCGATACTTGCCGAGCGAGGGGACCCAGCTTTCGAGGTCCTGCATCCTCACCTTGCCGAGGCCCATGTCGCCGGTCGAGGTCTCGACGACCTGATAGGGGATTTCGAGCGCCCGCAGCATCTCCTCGGCGATC
>JALYHK010000354.1 GCA_030776605.1 Pseudomonadota bacterium | reverse complement strand
GTGCGGTGACGCGCAATGGGGAGATCGTCCCCGCATCCTACATGAACTTCTACGTCGGCAATGCCGCAGTCGTCGTGCCGACCTACGACGCCCCCAACGATGCGGCGGCGGTCGAAGCGATCGGCGCGTTCTTCCCCGGCCGGAAAGCGGTGGGCATCCGGGCGGACCATGTGCTGACCGCCGGCGGCAGCTTCCACTGCATCAGCCAGCAGATGCCGCGGTGATGTCCTCCCCGCTCGCGGGGAGGGGGACCGCGCGAAGCGCGGTGGAGGGGGTTGCGAGACCCGCAGGAGCCTGCAAGGAGCCCCCTCCACCATCCTTCGGATGGTCCCCCTCCCCGTTCCGGAGAGGATGAAAGAGGAACCATGACCGAGATCACCGTCGCCGCGCTGCAGCTCGCCTTCGGCGACGACGTCGGCGAGAACATCCGCAACGTCTCGGAGCTGGTGCGCGAGGCGGCGGGGCGCGGCGCCAGGGTGGTGCTGCCGCCCGAGCTGTTCGAAGGCCCCTATTTCTGCCGGACACAGGACGAGGCCCTGTTCGCCAACGCGCGGCCGGTCGGCGAGCATCCCGCCGTCCTGGCGATGCGCGAGCTCGCGGCCGAGCTTGCCGTCTACATCCCCACCAGCTTCTTCGAGGCGGAGGGGCCCCACCATTACAATTCGCTGGCGATGATCGACGACAAAGGCGCGGTGATGGGCGTCTACCGCAAGAGCCACATCCCGGACGGGCCGGGCTATGAGGAGAAATTCTACTTCCGGCCCGGCAACACCGGCTTCAAGGCCTGGAAGACGCCCGCCGCCACGCTCGGCGTCGGCATATGCTGGGACCAATGGTATCCCGAGACGGCGCGGACCCTGATGCTGCTGGGCGCCGAGATCCTCTTCTATCCGACCGCGATCGGCTCCGAGCCGCACGACCCGGAGCTCGACACCAGCCGCCTTTGGCGCCGCGCGATGATCGGCCATGCGGTCTCGAACGTGGTGCCGGTGGTCGCCGCCAACCGCATCCGCGACGAGTGCGGCCAGACCTTCTACGGCCACAGCTTCATCTGCGACGAGCGCGGCGACATGCTCGCCGAGTTCGGCGCCGAGGAGACCGGCGTCCTCGCCGCCACGATCGACCTCGATCGGGTGAAGCGCCACCGCGCCGCCTTCGGCTTCTTCCGCGACCGGCGCCCCGAGCTTTACGGCCGGATCAGCGAGGATTTGTGAGCGGCGATGGCGCGCTTCGGCTTCAGGAACGCTCGTGAGCCCAAGGCCGCAGCTGGTCCGACCAGGCCAGTTCAACATCCAGCGAGGCCGGGGCTGCAAGACTCCCTCTCGCCAGGGGAGAGGGTTGGGGTGAGGGGGCTCGGCCGTGGGGATCAGCCCTCGCGCGCCGGACCCCCTCTCCCTGCCTTCTCCCCGTCGGGGAGAGGGTTCTTTTCTGCCTCGGTAACTAGATCCTGAGGCCGCAGCTCCAGCGCCCGCGCGAACACCGCTTCGAACATGTCGCGCGTGAGGCGGCCGGTGTTCTGATTGTAGCGCGAGCAGTGATAGCTATCGATCAGCAGGTGCCCGTCGGGCAGCCGGTGCTCGGCGAGGTGGCCGAAGCGGTGAGCCGCCTGCCGCCCGCCCGCGGCGCGCACCGCCGAGGCATGGGCGATCTGGCCAAGCGCGACCATCACCCGCACGTTCGGCAGGGCGGCGAGCGAGGGCAGGAACCAGGTGCGGCAATTGGCGATCTCCTCCGGCAGCGGCTTGTTCTGCGGGGGGACGCATTTGACCGAATTGACGATGACCGCGCCGGTGAGGCGCAGCCCGTCGTCCGGCCGCTCGCGATACGCGCCTTCGGCCAGGCCGAGCTTGAGCAGGGTCTCGTAGAGCAGGAAACCGGCATGGTCGCCGGTGAAGGGCCGGCCGGTGCGGTTGGCGCCCTGCTTGCCCGGCGCGAGGCCGCAGATGGCGAGCCAGGCCTCCGGATCGCCGAAATTGGGCACCGGCGCATTCCCCCAGCCGGGATGCTCCGCCCGCAGCGCATGGCGATAGGCGACGAGGCGCGGGCAGAGCGGACAGTCGCGCGGCGCTTCGGTCGCGGGCGTGGGAGACGTGGCGGGGAACATGGAAGCCGTCTAGGACCGGCGCCATGGCCAAGACAAGCTACGCCATTGCGCTGGGCTCGAACCGCCGGAGCCGCCGCGG
>JALYHK010000353.1 GCA_030776605.1 Pseudomonadota bacterium | reverse complement strand
ATCGCGAAACTGCGGGGGCGGCTCGAAGGCGTCGGAGCCGATCAGGCGGTGATCGACGTCGGCGGCGTCGGCTATCTGGTCTCGGCCTCGACACGCACCATCGCCGCGCTCGGCGCCCTCGGCGACGAGGTTGTGCTCCACACCGAAATGCAGGTCTCCGAGGATGCGATCCGGCTGATCGGATTCGCCACCGCCGAGGAGCGCGACTGGTTCCGGCTGCTGACCGGCATCCAGGGCGTCGGCAGCCGCGTGGCGCTCGCCATCCTCTCGGCGATGCCGGGCGACGAGCTCCACCGCGCCATCGCCTCGGGCGACCATCGCATGGTCTCGCGCGCCCAGGGGGTGGGGCCGAAGCTCGCCCAGCGCATCGTCAACGAGCTCAAGGACAAGGCCGGCGGCATCGTCCTCGGCAGCGGCGGCGGTCCGCAGGCGCCGCGCCCCGGCGGCCCCGGCGCCGACGCCGTCTCCGCCCTTCTCAACCTCGGCTTCCGCCCCGCCGAAGCCTCTTCGGCCGTCGCGCAGGCGGAGACCGAACTGGGGCCGGAGGCGACCCTTGACGCGCTGGTGCGCACAGCGCTCAAGAAGGCGGCGCGATGAGGAACGACCGCCGAATGAGCTCGAAACCGCCCGCGTCGACCACTTGAAACCCATGCTGACAGCGATCCTCGTTCCGCTTGCGCTCGCCGCTCTCCTCTATGCGGCGGCGCTGGCGCGCGCGGCGATCGCGGCGCGCGCCTACGGACCGCGGCTGGAGGCGATGCTGCTCGGCGCGATCACCAACTTCTTCGACACGCTCGGCATCGGCTCGTTCGCCCCGACCATGGCCTGGTTCAAGTTCCGCCGGCTCGTGGCCGACCGGCTGATCCCCTCCACGATGCTCGTCGGCCACACGCTGCCGACGATGACCCAGGCGGTGATCTTCCTGGTCCTGCTCGGCGCCGCGGTCGATCCGGTGCTGCTCGTCGGCTCCGTCCTCGCCCTTCTCGCCGGCGGTCTCGTCGGAGCGCCGCTGGTCGCGGCGGCGCGGGTCCACGTCGTCCAGACCGTCGTCGGCATCGCCCTGCTCGTCGCCGCCTTCTTCTACGCACTGTCCAACCTCGGGCTGATGCCGGGGGGCGGCACGGCGTCGACGCTGCCGCCGGTGCTGCTGGTCGCGGCCATCGCAGGCAGTTTCGGGCTCGGCATCCTGCTCAACTTCGGGATCGGCAATTACGCGCCGACGCTGGCGATGCTGAGCCTGATGGGCATGGACCCGCGGCTCTGCTTCCCGATCATGGCCGCCGGCGCCGGGCTGACCATGGCGGGGGCCAGCGTGCGCCACATCCGGCTGGGCGCCATCGACCTGCGCATCGTCCTGTCGATGGCGCTCGGCGGCATTCCGGCGGTGCTGATCGCGGCCTTCATCGTCAAGGAGATGCCCATCGAGTGGCTGCGCTGGCTGGTCTGCGTCGTGGTTGTCTATGCCGCCGCGGTGATGCTCCGCGCCGCGGCGCTCGCGCGGCGCGCAGCGGCGGCGGAGCGCGAAGCCCCAATTCGCGGTGACCCGTGACGAAGCGGCTGGACGGCGGCTCCGTCTGGACCCTACAGCTTCGCGCGTGGAGCAGGAGCGCATCCTTTCCGGCGACCGCCGCCCCGAGGATCTGGACGCGGCGCTGAGGCCGAAGACGCTCGACGAGTTCATCGGCCAGAAGGCTGCGCGGGAGAATCTGCGCGTGTTCATCGAGGCCGCGAAGAGGCGCGGCGACGCGCTCGATCACGTCCTCTTCTTCGGCCCCCCCGGCCTCGGCAAGACGACGCTCGCCCAGATCATCGCCCGCGAGCTCGGCGTCGGCTTCCGCGCCACCTCGGGCCCGGTGATCGCAAAGTCCGGCGATCTCGCCGCCCTCCTCACCAACCTCGAGGACGGCGACGTGCTGTTCATCGACGAGATCCACCGGCTCAATCCGGCGGTCGAGGAAATCCTCTATCCGGCGATGGAGGACCGGGCGCTCGACCTGATGATCGGCGAGGGCCCGTCGGCGCGCTCGGTGCGGATCGACCTTCCGAAGTTCACTCTGGTCGGCGCGACCACCCGCCAGGGGCTGATCACCACGCCGCTGCGCGACCGCTTCGGCATCCCGGTGCGGCTCAACTTCTATTCGGTCGAAGAGCTCGAGCAGGTGGTCAGGCGCGCCGCCCGCCTGCTC
>JALYHK010000352.1 GCA_030776605.1 Pseudomonadota bacterium | reverse complement strand
GTGCGGCGGCGGGGCGCCAGGCACGCAGCGCGAGCAGCACAATCGTGCCCGCAAGGAGCATCGCGATGCCGGAAAGGGCGTAGGTGCCGACATAAGCAGCGAGGCGCGCGAACGGCGTCGGCAGCAGCGCCACGCTCGCCGGATTCCAGGCGAAGCCGGTGAAGAGGGTGCCGCGCAGCCATTCGGCGACGATCCAGGCCGCGGCGAACCACAGAACCAGCGCCAGCGGATCGCGCCGGCCGTAGCGCCAGGCAAGCCCCGCCGCGACCGCCGGGTAGACGGAAAGGTAGAGCGAAAGCAGCACGACGGCGACCCAGCCGAGCCAGGCGGGCATCGCGGCCTGATAGGTGAAGGCGGTCGCGATCCAGTTGAGCCCGAGCGTGAAGTGGCCGACGCCGAACCACCAGCCGCGCGCCAGCGCGCTCCTCAGGCTCGGCGCCTCACCGACCAGCCAGATAAGCGCGGCGAAAGCGGCGAGCGTCAGCGGCCACAGCCCAAAGGGCTGGAAGCCGAAGGCGCCGGCGAGGCCGGCGAGGAAGGCCAGGAGGAGTAGCTTCATGCGCTGCCGCATATCGGAGATGCCGGGAGCACGATCAATCGCAGGTTTTCCGAAGTTCAGCTCCCCGCTACAGCTGCGCGAATGGCCCTCCCGCCCTTCCACCTCGCCTTCCCGGTCCACGACCTCGCCGCCGCGCGCGAATTCTACGGCGGGCTGCTCGGCTGCCGGGAGGGGCGGAGCTCGGACGAGTGGATCGACTTCGACTTCTACGGCCACCAAATCGTCGCCCATCTCGATCCGGACATGGCGCCCCGGCGGCAGGGCAATGTCGTGGACGGCCGCGACGTACCGGTGCCGCACTTCGGCCTCGTCCTCCCGATGGATGACTGGCAGCGGCTCGCCGAGGCGCTCCGAGCCGCCGGCGTCGCCTTCGTCATCGAGCCGACGGTGCGCTTCCGCGATCGGCCGGGCGAGCAGGCGACGATGTTCTTCCTCGATCCCTCGGGCAACGCCATCGAGCTCAAGGCGATGCGCGACCCGGACGCGCTGTTCGCGAAGCAGTGAGCTAGTCGGCGACGCTGAGATAGCGGCCGTTGAGGTAGACGAGCGGGTGGACGTCGCCGCGCAGCGCCACCTCCTCGACGACCCCGATGAAGATCGAATGGGTGCCGAACTGATGGTGGTCTATCCGGCGGCAAAGGATCGACGCCTGGGCGTCGACCAGCCGCGGCGGCAGGGCGCGATCGACGTCCCAGCCGGCGGTGAAGCGCAGCCTGTGCTGCTCGCGGTCGGCGAACATCCGTGCGATCGCCTCCTGGTCGCGGTGGAGCACGTTGACGCGGAAGTGGGAGACGTCGCCGAGCGGGGCGTGGACGGCGGCGGCGCGGTTTATGCAGATGAGCAGGCTCGGCGGGTCCAGCGAGATCGACGAGACGGCGGTGGCGGTGATCCCCATCGGCTCTTCGCCAACGCGGATGCTGATCACGTTCACCGTCGAGGCGACGCGGCGCATCGCCTGCCGGAAGTCGTTCGCCAGCGCGGCATCGGTGTCGATCATCAGCGCCGACATGGCCGCTAAGGCTGCGCGAGGCAAGCGAAGCGGGCGCCCTGCTGCGGCTGGCGCGTAGCAGTCCGGAGCGAACCGGTCTCCACCTCCAAATTCCCTGATCGACGGGAATTTACAGGCCTTGGGCAGAGGAAAGAGCAGGTTCAGCCGGACGGCAGTCCTTGGAATCTTCTTGCCGATGGGGCCAAGGAGTGCTCAGTGGTCGCAAAGGAGAGCGGTTATGAGAAGGGGTCTGATAGCGACGGCCGGCCTGGTTTTGGCGCTGACCGCGCCGCTCGCCGGCTGCGGCGAGTCGCGGGACAACAGCGCGTCGACTGCCGGCGACGGAGGACAGACCAGCGCAGCCGACATCGAGGCCCGGGAAGCACAGATGCTTCGGGACATACAGTCCAGGAACGCCGATGCCGTTGCCAACCACTACAGTGAGGATGCGACCGTCATATTCCCGGGCGAACCTCCTTTCCGAGGACGAGACGCCATAGCGGCGGAGATGAGGGGCTTGCTCCAAGATCCCGCCTTCGCCCTCGACCTCACCAACGAGAAAACCGATGTGGATGCGGGAGGAAACCTGGCTTACACGCGCGGTACTTTCCAAGTGACCTACACGAACTCAGATACGAATACTCCTGAGA
>JALYHK010000351.1 GCA_030776605.1 Pseudomonadota bacterium | reverse complement strand
TGACGCAGCCGGCGAAGTGCTGAAGCTCCTCGGTCACAACATGCCGCCGCTCGAGGAAGCGGCGGAATGAGCCGGCCGAAGGGGGACGCACGATGACGCCACTTCTCTACCCGCTGCTCGCGATTGCGGCCCAGGCGGAGCAGCCCGACTGCGCAAACGCGATGAGCCAGTCAGAGCTGAACCAGTGCGCCGCGCTCGATTTCGAGCGCGAGGATGCGGCGCTGAACGCCGCCTGGCGCGATGTCCTCGCCTACGTCCGCAGCCGCGACGCCGAAGGCATTCCCGAATGGGACCCGCGCGGCACGGGGGAGGCGCGGCTGCGCGAGGCGCAGCGCGCCTGGATCGCCTTCCGCGACGCCCATTGCGAACTGGTCGGCTTCGAGGCTCGCGGCGGCACCATGGAGCCGATGATCTACGACGGCTGCCGCGCGGAAGTGACCCGCGCGCGCACCGAGCAGCTACGCTTCATCCTGGGCGAGCCGTAAGCGCCGCATGTTCTCGAAGATCCTGATCGCGAACCGCGGCGAGATCGCCTGCCGCGTCGTCCGCACGGCGCGGCGGATGGGGATCGCGACCGTCGCCGTCTATTCCGACGCCGACGCGCGTGCGCCGCACGTCAGGATGGCGGACGAGGCGGTCCGGCTCGGGCCGCCGCCGGCGAGCGAGAGCTACCTCAATGCCGAGCTGATCATCGACGCGTGCCGGGCAGCCGGGGCCGAAGCGGTCCACCCCGGCTACGGCTTCCTATCCGAGCGCGAGAGCTTCGCGCGCGCGCTCGAGGCGGAAGGCATCGCCTTCATCGGCCCGCCGCCGGGCGCGATCGCCGCGATGGGCGACAAGATCGAGTCGAAGAAGCTCGCGCGCGACGCCGGCGTCAGCATCGTGCCCGGACATATCGGCGAGATCCGCGACACCGATCATGCCGTCGAGATCGCGGGCGGGATCGGCTATCCGGTGATGATGAAGGCCTCGGCCGGCGGCGGCGGGAAGGGCATGCGCCTCGCCTTCAGCGAGACCGACGTGCGCGAGCAGTTCGAGTCGGTCCGCCGCGAAGGCAAGGCCAGCTTCGGCGACGACCGCATCCTGATCGAGAAGTTCATCGAGGACCCGCGCCACATCGAAATCCAGGTGCTCGGCGACACCCACGGCAACCTCCTTTATCTCGGCGAGCGCGAATGTTCGATCCAGCGCCGCCACCAGAAGGTCATCGAGGAGGCGCCCTCCCCCTTCGTCATTCCTGAGATGCGCAAGGCGATGGGCGCGCAGGCGGTCGCCCTCGCCCGCGCCGTGGGCTATTACAGCGCCGGCACGGTCGAGTTCATCGCCGGCGGCGACCGCAGCTTCTACTTTCTCGAGATGAACACGCGGCTGCAGGTCGAGCATCCGGTGACGGAGGAGGTGACTGGGCTCGATCTGGTCGAGCTGATGATCCGGGTCGCCGCAGGCGAGGCGCTGCCGTTCGGCCAGGACGAGGTGAAGCTCCACGGATGGTCCATCGAGAGCCGCGTCTACGCCGAGGACCCGTACAGGGGCTTCCTCCCGTCGACCGGACGGCTGGTGCGCTACCAACCTCCCTCCCCTTCAGGGGAGAGGCCTTCCCTCGTCCGCGTCGACGACGGCGTCAGCGAAGGCGGCGAAGTGTCGATGTTCTACGATCCGATGATCGCCAAGCTGATCACCTGGGGCGAGACCCGCGAGGAAGCCATCGACCGACAGATCGACGCGCTCGACGCTTTCCGGATCGAGGGCATCGGCCACAATGTCGATTTCCTCTCGGCGCTGATGCAGCATCCGCGCTTCCGGGAAGGTCGGCTCACCACCGGCTTCATCGCCGAGGAATATCCCGAAGGCTTCGCCGGTGCGCCCGCCGACGAGCGGCTGATCGAGGATCTGGCGGCGATCGCGGCATTGGCGGCGATGGAATCGGAGCTCCGCGCCTGTTCGATCAGCGGCCAGCTCACCGACGCGGTGAGCCCCCCCGAGGAGCGGGTCGTGCGGATAGCCCGCAGCGAGCACCGCATCCGCTTCGAGCGCTTCGAGGGCGGCCTCCTTGCCTGCATCGACGGCGGCGCCCCGCGCGAGCTGATCGGCCGCTGGGAGCCGGGCCAGCCCTTCTTCCGGGGGACGGTGGACGGGCGCGAAAGGACGGTGCAGGTCGCCCGCGAAGGGCGGCAGTGGCGGCTCACCACCCGCGGCGCATCG
>JALYHK010000350.1 GCA_030776605.1 Pseudomonadota bacterium | reverse complement strand
CGACAGGACCACTCCGAGATTGACGCCGGGTTCGAAGGCGACGCCGGTCGCCGCTTCGGCCGCAGCGGCGTCAGCGCGGACATAGCGCGGGCCCGGATTGGCGGCCTCGATCGTCCAGCGGCCGTCGGCGCCGCGCCTGGCGCTCCAGCCGAGCTCCGCCGCTTCGCCTGGCTCCATCATCGCGAAGAGCGGGAGGTTGAGGCGCAGCGCAACCTGAATGCCGCCGGCCGCCGAGGCCTGCGGGACTTCCTCGATGATCAGCCGGTACGCGCGCGGCGCCGGTGACGTGCGCAAGCCGACGCGCACCAGCTGAGTGCCGCCGGCTGCAATCGTGAAGATCGGCGGCGAGACGATCACCGCAGCCGTTTCGCCGTACTGGTCTTCCCCGTCCTGCTGCCGCCAGTCCAGCGGGTAGGCGCGGATGGTCACCGGCACCTGCTCCTGGTTGCGCACCCGCACCGTCGCGGTCCGGCGGCCTTCGCTGATCTCGAGCCGGATCGGGTCGATCTGCAGCGAGCCTGCGCTGGCCGGCATCGCTGCAAGGGCGGCCGCAGCGGCGGCCAGCAGAGTGATTATGCGCATCGACATGACTGCCCCTGGTGATCGGCTGCCGCTGCTCCGCCTTCCCAATTGCGGGCGGTTCAGCTAGCCACGTGGCGTGATTAGGCGCTCGGTGGTAAAGAGCTGGTTAACCAGTTCCGCTAGGATTTAGAGGCTCGGCGGGGGCGCATGGATCCGTGCGACGCCGAGCTCGCCGCGCGTGCGGCCGAGGCGGCCGGCCGGCTTTTGATGCAGCTTCGCCAGGACCGGCTGCTCAGCGGCACGGCGCTCGGCACGGCCGGCGACCTCCTCGCCAACAATCTGATCCTCGCCGTGCTGAAGCAGTGGCGGCCGGACGATGCGGTGCTGTCCGAGGAGTCGCCCGACTGGCCGGACCGGCTCGGCCGAAGCCGCGTCTGGATCGTCGATCCGCTCGACGGCACCCGCGAATATTCCGAACGCCGCGACGACTGGGCCGTCCATGTCGCGCTGGCCGTGAACGGCGAGGCGACGGCGGGAGCAGTGGCGGTGCCCGCGTTCGGGCGGTTGTTCCGGTCGGACGCCGCCGCCATGCCGCGCTTCGATTGCGGGCGGCGACCGATCATGCTGGTAAGCAGGACGCGCCCCCCCGCCGGCGCAACCGACCTCGCCGCCGCAATCGGGGCCGAGATCGTCGAAATGGGCTCGGCCGGAGCCAAGGCGGCTGCGGTGCTCGCCGGTGAGGCCGACGTCTATTTCCACGCCGGCGGCCAGCACGAATGGGACAATTGCGCGCCCGTCGCGGTCGCCGGTGCGGCGGGCCTCCACGTCAGCCGCTGCGACGGCTCGCCCTTGGTCTATAACAACGAACGTCCCTTCGTCCCGGATATCCTCATCTGCCGGCCCGACCTCGCGCCGCTGCTGCTGCGCGCGCTCGGCGACATGCGCTGAGGGGCCGTCTTAGGCTGAAATAAACCTCTTTGCGCCACAGGCGGCCGTATGACCCTGCGGCGCCTTTCGGAGCGGATCGTCCGCAAGCCCTGGGGCCGGCGCGACCTGCCGCCGCCCTTCGCGGCCGTGCCTGAAAGCGAGGAGCCGGTCGGCGAAATCTGGTTCGAGGACCCGCAAGGCGGCGTGCCGCCGCTGCTGGTCAAATATCTGTTCACCTCCGAGGCGCTGTCGATTCAGGTCCACCCGGACGAGGCGCGCGCCCGCGCCGCCGGTCACCGCTGCGGCAAGGACGAGGCGTGGCTGGTGCTCGCCGCCGAGGAAGGTGCGCGGCTCGGCCTCGGCATGCGCCGGCCGGTGGGGCGCGACGAACTGCGCGCCGCCGCCGTCGAAGGACGGGTCGAGCGCCTGATCGGCTGGCGCAAGGTCAAGGCGGGAGACAATTTCTATGCCCCTGCCGGGACGGTGCACGCGCTCGGCGCGGGGCTGACGGTGGTCGAGGTCCAGCGCAACGTCGATGTCACCTACCGCCTTTACGATTACGGCCGGCCCCGCGAGCTCCACGTGGAAGAGGCGGTGCGCGCAGCGATTCCGCAGCCGTGGGCGCCGGCTTCCCGGCCGCCGCGGCTCTCCCGCCACCGCAGCCTCCTCGCCTGCGGCTCCTTCCGGCTCGAACGCTGGTCGGGCGCGGCCGCCTTCCCGCTCGGCTGCAGCGCCAAGCGCCCGGCCTGGCTGGTCCCGCTCGGCGC
>JALYHK010000349.1 GCA_030776605.1 Pseudomonadota bacterium | reverse complement strand
AAGGCAGCAGCTTAGAACCCGCGGCCGCGGGCTCCGTTGATCGCGCACGTGAAGAAGGAGGTGCCCATGGCCCGCAGAGTCCTTGCCGTGCTCGCCGTCTCGGTCAGCCTCGCCCTCGCCGCATGCAACACCGTCCGCGGCGCCGCCGAGGACGTGAAGTCGGTCGCGGACGCCGGCGACAAGGTGATCTGAGCCGGCGACGGCGGCGGAAGTTGAGGAAGTTCAGCGGACGTCGCGGATCTCCCCGAAGTCGCTGAACATATGACGGATGCCGCGCTGCAGGAAAGGCGAACCTGCAGCGTCAAGCCTCACCACGGCCGGTGGGCCGAGCGTCAGCAGCCCAATCGCCGCTTGCCCGCCTTCCCTTACCCGCCTATATAGCCGCTGCCTTCCTCGACATCGTCAGACGTTGAGGCTGGTCCCGGGGGCGGGGCCGGTCGCGGGAGGGTTTTGGCATTGGGCCCGCCGACGACAGAGGAACTGCATGGCGGACGTCGCCGCTCTTGAGAGACTGATCGAGCCCGCGGTCGAGGCCGAGGGGCTGAAGCTCGTGCGGGTCAAGATGATCGGCGGCAAGTCCGACCCGACGCTGCAGGTGATGGCCGAGGACCCGGCGACGCGGCAGCTGACGCTCGACGAATGCGCGCGCCTCTCGCGCCGGCTCTCGGACCTGCTCGACGAGGCCGATCCGATCGAGCACGGCTATCGGCTCGAAGTCTCCTCGCCCGGCATCGACCGGCCGCTTACCCGCCTTGCCGATTTCGAGGACTGGAAGGGGCACGAGGCGAAGATCGCGCTCGGCGAGCCGCTCAACGGCCGCAAGCAATTCTCCGGCGAGCTGCTCGGCACCGAAAACGAGACGGTGCTGATCGAGGTCCCGGGCGCGGGGCCGATGGCCCTGCCGTTCGGCAAGATCCATTCCGCAAAGCTCGTCATGACCGACCGATTGATCGAGGCGACCGCACCGCTCAGCGCGGAAGGCGCCGACACTGTCAAAGTAGAAGGGTAGAAGGACCCATGGCCACCACCGCACCGGGCGCCGTTTCCGCGAACAAGGCGGAGCTGCTCGCCATCGCCGACGCCGTCGCGCGCGAGAAATTGATCGATAAGGCGATCGTCATCGAGGCGATGGAGGACGCGATCCAGCGCGCCGCCCGCGCCCGCTACGGTGCCGAGAACGACATCCGCGCCAAGCTCGATCCGGTCACCGGCGACCTGCGCCTGTGGCGGGTGGTCGAGGTGGTCGAGGAGGTCGAGGACCACTTCAAGCAAGTCAGCCTCAAGGACGCGCAGAAGCTCCAGGAAGGCGCGCAGGTCGGCGACTTCATCGTCGATCCGCTGCCGCCGATCGAGTTCGGCCGGATCGCGGCCCAGGCGGCCAAGCAGGTGATCTTCCAGAAGGTGCGCGAGGCCGAGCGCGAGCGCCAGTACGAGGAGTTCAAGGACCGGGTCGGGGAGATCATCACCGGCGTCGTCAAACGGGTCGAGTTCGGCCACGTGGTCGTCGACCTCGGCCGCGCCGAGGGCGTCATCCGCCGCGACCAGCAGATCCCCCGCGAAGTGGTCCGCGTCGGCGACCGCGCGCGCTCGCTGATCCTCAAGGTCGTGCGCGAGAACCGCGGGCCGCAGATCTTCCTGTCGCGCGCCCATCCCGAATTCATGAAGAAGCTGTTCGCCCAGGAGGTGCCGGAGATCTACGACGGCATCATCGAGATCAAGGCGGCGGCGCGCGATCCCGGCAGCCGCGCCAAGATCGGCGTGATCAGCCACGACAGCTCGATCGACCCGGTCGGCGCCTGCGTCGGCATGAAGGGAAGCCGGGTCCAGGCGGTGGTCCAGGAGCTGCAGGGCGAGAAGATCGACATCATCCCCTGGTCGCCCGACCTCGCCACCTTCGTCGTCAACGCGCTGCAGCCGGCCACCGTCAGCCGCGTCGTCATCGACGAGGAGGAGAACCGTATCGAGGTGGTGGTGCCCGACGACCAGCTCAGCCTGGCGATCGGCCGGCGCGGCCAGAACGTGCGGCTCGCCTCGCAGCTGACCGGCTCGGCGATCGACATCATGACCGAGGCCGACGCGAGCGAGAAGCGCCAGCGCGAGTTCGTCGAGCGCTCGACCATGTTCCAGGAGGAGCTCGACGTGGACGAGACGCTGGCGCAGCTGCTCGTCGCCGAAGGCTTCGGCGCGCTCGAGGAGGTCGCCTATGTCGAGCTCGACGAGCT
>JALYHK010000348.1 GCA_030776605.1 Pseudomonadota bacterium | reverse complement strand
GTCCAGCCCATCGAAGACGCCAGCCTGCGCCATGTATACCTTGCCCCCGATCGCCTCCTCGGCAGGGCAGCCGTAGACAACGACCGGTCCCGGCAGGTCGGCGAGCGCGGCGGCGAGACCGATCAGCAGCTTTAGCCAGACCGCCATGGTTTTCCTTAACCGGCGCGACCGACGGCGTCAGCCCCGGCGCGCGCGGCCTCGCGCCAGCCGATGTCGCTGCGGCAGAAGCCGCTCGGAAAGTCGATCTTACTTACCGCTCGGTAGGCCGTCCGCTGCGCCTCCTCGACGGTGCGGCCGGTGGCGGTCACCGAGAGCACCCGTCCGCCGGCCGCGACGAGCTTTCCCTCATCCATCGCGGTGGCCGCCTGGAACACCGTTGCGCCCGCCGCGGCGGCGGCGTCGAGGCCGCCGATCCTGCCGCCGGTCTGGGGCGTCCCCGGATAGCCCTTCGCCGCCATCACCACGGTGAGCGCCGCTTCCTCCGAAAAGCGCGGGGGCTCGGCCTCGGCCAAGCGCCCATCGGCGGCGGCGAGCATCAACGCGAGGAGATCGCTCTCCAGGCGCATCATCAGCACCTGGCACTCGGGGTCGCCGAAGCGCACATTGTATTCGATCAGCTTCGGCCCCTCCCCGGTGAGCATCAGCCCGGCATAGAGGATGCCGCAATAAGGGGCTCCGCCCTCGGCCATCGCCTCGACCGTCGGCCGCACGATCTCGGCGAGCGCGCGCCGCTCGAGCTCGGGGGTGAGGAGCGAGGCGGGGCTGTAGGCGCCCATTCCGCCGGTGTTGGGGCCGCTGTCGCCGTCGCCGACGCGCTTGTGGTCCTGGGCCGAGCCGAACCGGATCACCGTCTCCCCGTCGGTGAGCACGAACAGGCTTACCTCCTCGCCTTGGAGGAACTCCTCGATCACCGCTTCGCCGCCGCCGGCGAGGATCGTCTCGAGGGCGTGCTCGGCCTCCCGGCGCGTTTGCGCGACGATCACCCCCTTGCCGGCGGCGAGGCCGTCCGCCTTCACGACGACCGGGAGGTCGAAGTCGACAAGCGCGGCCTCGGCGGCGAGGCGGTCGGAGGCGCGGGCGTAGCGGGCGGTGGGGATGCCCCGTTCGCGGCACAGATCCTTGGTGAAGCCCTTCGAGCCTTCGAGCTGGGCCGGAATGCGATTCGGGCCGAACACGCGGAAGCCCATCGTCCGCACATTGTCGGCGAGCCCGTCGACCAGCGGCGCCTCCGGTCCGATGACGACGAGGCCGATCGAGTTGCGGATGCAGAAGTCGACGGTGCCGCGATGGTCGGCCGGGTCGATCGGGACCAGCTCGGCATGCTCGGCGATTCCCGGATTTCCCGGCGCCGCGAACAACGTGTCGAGCATCGGCGATTGCGCCAGCTTCCATGCGAGCGCATGTTCACGCGCGCCCGAACCGATGAGCAGTACATTCATGAGCGACGTTGGACCCTCCGACCGGGGGCTGTTAGCAACCGAAATGCCCGGGGACAACGCACCCGCCCTCACCGTCTCGGAACTGTCGGTCGCGCTCAAGCGGGCGGTCGAGGACGCCTTCGGGCATGTGCGGGTGCGCGGGGAGATCTCCGGCCTCAAGCGCCACAGCTCGGGCCACTGCTATCTGACGCTCAAGGACGAGAACGCCTGCATCGACGGCGTCATCTGGCGCGCCAACGCCTCGGCGCTGAGCTTTCGGCCGGAGGACGGTGTCGAGGTCATCGCCACCGGCCGGCTGACCACCTACCCGGGCCGCTCGCGCTACCAGATCGTCATCGAGCGGCTCGAGCTGGCGGGGCAGGGCGCGCTGATGGCGCTGCTCGACAAGCGCCGCCGCGCGCTCGCGGCCGAGGGGCTGTTCGACGCGGCGCACAAGCGGCCGCTGCCCTTTGCGCCGCGGACGATCGGCGTCGTCACCTCGCCGACCGGCGCGGTGATCCGCGACATCCTCCATCGGCTCGAGGACCGCTGCCCCTGCCACGTCATCGTCTGGCCGGTTCCAGTCCAGGGCGAGGGCGCGGCGGCCGCGGTCGCCGCCGCAGTGTGCGGCTTCGACGCGCTTGCGCCGGACGGGCCGGTGGCGCGGCCGGACCTCCTCATCGTCGCGCGCGGCGGCGGCTCGATCGAGGATCTGTGGGCGTTCAACGAGGAGGAGGTGGTGCGCGCCGTCGCCGCCTCTACGATCCCGATCATCTCCGCCGTCGGCCACGAGACCGACACGACCCTGA
>JALYHK010000347.1 GCA_030776605.1 Pseudomonadota bacterium | reverse complement strand
TGCCGATCCTGACCATGCCCGCGCCTCCCGATCCGCTTCGTCATGGGCGAGCGGGAGGCGCGGCGCAACATCCGCCCCGCCCCGGCGCGCGGAACACCCGCTGGCGCGCGGCGTTACGCGCCCAGAACAATAGGGAGTATCGCGACATGGCCGAGCATGAAAAGGAAACCGTGGTTCATACCGACGGCGGCGGCGGCGGAGGCGGCACTCTGCTCGCCGTCGTGCTGCTGATCGCGCTGCTGGTCGTGCTGTTCCTGCTGTTCGGCCGTGGCCTCCTCGGCGGCGGCGGGACCGAGAAGATCGACGCCGACGTGAAGATCGACACGCCGGCCGGCGGCGGCGGCCAGTAAGCCTGTAGCGACACGCTCCGGCCCCTCGCCGGGCCGGAGCGCCTCCGGTGCCTTACAGCAGGCCGGGCCGGACTTGGCGGGCGCGGCGCCCCGGGCCTATGAACCCGGGCGATGCGCGACATCGGCAACATCGTCGTCCTCACCGGCGCGGGCATATCGACGGAAAGCGGCCTTGCCACCTTCCGCGGGCCGGACGGGCTCTGGGAAGGGCATCGCGTCGATCGTCGGTGAACTCTTAGGGATTGCTTCTGGACGCTGGACATGTATAAGGATGTCCAGATAGACGGAGGTGATTCGAAAATGGCCAACAGATCGCGAGAGGCGGCACTCGACTTCCTCGAATACGTTGCTCAAAAAGGGCTGATGGCACCGGCAACTGCGCGTGCCCGCAAAGCCGCGCTCGGGAAGGTGCTCAGCATTCTCTCGGAGGAGGAGGCGGCGGACGTAACCGCGCTTGATCTCGACGAGGTGATGACGAGGTTCAGCCACCTTCAGGGGAAGGGCTACACACCTCAAAGTTTGACTACCTATAAGAGCCGCGTCCGCTCCGCGCTTGACGACTTTGCGAGTTACGTGGACAACCCGCTCGGCTTCAAGCCCAGCCTCCAGACGCGGGAGCGGAAGGGAACGGCTTCGACGCAGGCTGCCGCGACGCCGAAGGCGGTGGCTCAGGAGCCTACCTTAGCAGAGCCGCAGCCGAGGCCCGCGACAAGCGTAGGCGGCCCCATGGCCAGCAGCATCCTGCCGATCCCCATCCGTGCGGACCTCACGGTCCACATTCAGGGGCTGCCTTATGATTTGTCGGAAGCAGAGGCGAAAAAGATCGCGACTGTAGTTCAGGCAATGGCGATGCCGACCTGAGCCGCAATAGGCCCCCCTCCACAAGGGGCCTGTATCGCCAGCAAAGCTGGCAGGGCCGGTGCTGGGGCTGGATGTCCAAAATCCACGCCCCAGCCCCACTTTGTCATATCCAAGTCTGTGATTTCGTCAATGACACGCCA
Organism: Pseudomonadota bacterium; assembly: GCA_030776605.1. Lineage (GTDB taxonomy): Bacteria > Pseudomonadota > Alphaproteobacteria > Sphingomonadales > Sphingomonadaceae > Allosphingosinicella. Next base: position 883 of record JALYHK010000347.1, on the reverse strand, counting down.
CCATGTCCGAAACGTCGTGATCCTGACGGGAGCCGGAATCTCCGCAGAGTCAGGGCTGGAGACGTTCCGATCCGCTGAGGGTCTTTGGGCCGATCACCGACTTGAGGACGTGGCGACGCCCGAGGCGTTCCGGCGCGATCCGGCGCTGGTCCAGGCCTTCTACGACGCGCGGCGGCGGCGGCTGCAGGAGGTGGAGCCGAATGCGGCGCATCGCGCGCTCGCCCGGCTCGACGCGGATTGGCCGGGCGAGCTGCTGATCGTCACCCAGAATGTCGACGACCTCCACGAGCGGGCCGGCGCGAAGCGGCTGCTCCACATGCACGGCGAGCTGAAATCGGCCCGGTGCCTCGCCTGCGACGCCCGGCTGAGGTGGGAGGAGGATCTCGGCGACGGCACCGCCTGCCCGTCCTGCGGCGCTGCGGGGAGTCTGCGGCCGGACATCGTCTGGTTCGGCGAAATGCCCTACGGCCTGGAGCGGATCGACCGCGCGCTGATGGATGCCGACCTGTTCGTCGCGATCGGGACCTCGGGCAACGTCTATCCCGCCGCCGGCTTCGTCCAGACCGCCCGCTACTGCGGCGCGCGCACGCTCGAGATCAACCTCGAGGCGAGCCTCGGCAGCGTCTTCTTCGACCAAAGCCGCACGGGCAGGGCCGGCGAGCTGGTCCCGCAATGGGTGGATGAGATGCTTGGCCCCCGTCGACCTGGAGGGGACCCCCGCGGGTCCTGAGGCAGCATGCGCTCGCCGGTGCCGGAGCGTGAGCGGCAATCCCTCTGCCGGCTGGCATGACCTCATTCATCGGCCGTTCAGCCATGTGTGCCACAAATGTAGCAGTTACATATGTGGCATGTGGCGAGGAGGATGCGATGGTGAAGTTCGGCG
>JALYHK010000346.1 GCA_030776605.1 Pseudomonadota bacterium | reverse complement strand
ACTCACGTCCTGTCGCGCCGGACCGGATTTTCGGTTTCGAGCACGCGATCGACAAGATCGACCTGGCGCGGATCGACGCCGACACCACCGCGGCCGGCAACCAGGCCTTCACCTTCATCGGATCGGCCCCGTTCAGCGGCAGCGGCAACGCCTCGGCCGGCCAGCTGCGGGCCGAGCAGATCGACGCGGCGGCCAACATCTGGCGGGTCGAAGGCGACGTCAACGGCGACGGCATCGCCGATCTGGTCATCCAGGTCCATGTCGAGGCCGGCCAGCCGCTGACGGCGAGCGACTTCGTGTTCTAGGAATCCCTCGAACCCGGCTGACGGTCGGCCATTCCCCTGGAGGGTTAGCCCGTGCGGAAGGCTAGGCTGAGGCAAGGCGGTGCCGGCCTTCGCCTCAGCCCGACCTCAGCAACGGGCCCTCCGGTGAAGCTGACGAGGCAATAGTACTGTGTCGTAGCTGCGCGGGCGATCTCAGCGAATGTCCGCATCGGGTTGAAAGCGGAGGCCGTTCGGCCCGCCGGCGTAACTCGCTGATCTTGCTGGTGACCCCTACGGGACTCGAACCCGTGTTTTCGCCGTGAGAGGGCGACGTCCTGGACCGCTAGACGAAGGGGCCTTCGGCGCTGCCGCCGGGGCGGCGCTGCGGTGGAGCGCCGCATATGGGGGAGGCGGCGCGCCTGTCAAGCAAAGGCGCTCGGCCTCACTGTCCGTTGGCCGGAAGACCGCTGGCGACGTTGCCGGCGCGTTCGAGGACGTTCTGCGCGTCGGCGGCGTTGCCGCCCTGCTCTCGGATCGCTTCGGCGCCGTTCTCGAGCACCGGCTGGGCGGCGGGGACGCTGACGTCGGTCGCCTCCTCGAGCTGGTCGGCGGCCTTCTCGCCCTGGTTGCGCTCCCCGCCGCAGGCGGCGAGCGCGAGGCAGGCGGCGATGGGCAGAAGCTGTCTCATGTCGGCTGGGCCTCCCGTTCCTGTTGGCCGTCAACGAAGCCAGGCCGCGGCGGTTTCGGCGGCGCCGGGGCGCGAAGGATGCGCGCGAGCAGCTCCGCCAGCTCCATCGCCTGCGCCGCGTTGAGCCGCGGGTCGCAATGGCTGTCGTAGCGCTGGCCGAGGTCCGCCTCGCCGAGCCGCGCCGCGCCGCCGGTGCATTCGGTGACGTCGCGGCCGGTCATCTCGACATGGACGCCGCCCGCAGCCACGCCCTCGGCGGCGGCGATCGCGAAGAATGCCTCGAGCTCGGCGAAGACCTGCTCGAGCGGCCGTGTCTTGTAGCCGCCCGGCGTCTCGACCGTATTGCCGTGCATCGGATCGCACGACCAGAGCGCGGGCCGCCCCTCCCGCCGGACGGCGCGTATCAGCGGCGGCAGGCGCTCGGCGACGCGTTCGTGCCCCATCCGCGCGATCAGCGTCACCCGCCCCGGCTCGCCGTGGGGGTCGAGGAGGTGGAGCAGGCGCAGCAGCGTGTCGGGATCGAGCGAGGGCCCGCACTTGACGCCGAGCGGATTGGCGAGCCCGCGCGCGAACTCGACATGCGCCGAGCGGGGGAAGCGGGTGCGTTCGCCGATCCACAGGAAATGCGCCGAGCTCGCCCAGAATCGGCCGCTTTTCCGGTCGCGCCGGACGAGCGCCTCCTCGAACGGCAGCAGCAGCGCCTCATGGCTGGTGTAGATCGGCTGGGAAAGCGCGCGCAGGTGCGACAAGGTCGCCGCCGCCTGCGACCAGGCGCGGAACATGCGCTCGGGATCCGGCCGGCGCGCCGCCTCGTCGAAGGCGATGCCGTTGACGATGTCGCCGCGATAGGCGGGAAGCGCGCGCCCGTCCCGCTCTTCCGGATCGGCCGAGCGCGGCTTGGCGAACTGGCCGGCGATGCGGCCGATGCGGATCACCGGGAGGCCCGAAGCGGCACCGATCGCCTCGACCATGCGCGCGATCAGCGCCGCGCCGATCCGGATATTCTCCTGCGAGAATTCGGCGAAGCTCTCGGCGCAGTCGCCGCCCTGGAGCAGGAAGGCGTGGCCCCGCTGCGCCTCCGCGAGCTCGGCCTTCAGCGCCTCGGCTTCGGCAAAGCCGACCAGCGGCGGGTAAGCGGCGAGCTCGCGGGTGGCGGCGGCGAGCGCCTCGCAGTCGGGCCAGGCGGGCTGCTGCCGCGCCTCGAACCGCCGCCAGCTGTCGGGTGCCCAGTCCATCGCCGCCCCATCGCGGATCGCCGCCGGGGGCGCAACCCTCAGCCGGCGGG
>JALYHK010000345.1 GCA_030776605.1 Pseudomonadota bacterium | reverse complement strand
AGCGCATAGTCCTGCTGCGCCCGTCGCGGATCGCCGACCATGTCGTAGGCGAGGCCTCGGTCGCGGGCGATCTCGACCTCGGGCGCGCCGAGCGCGAGCGCCTCGGCGAAAAAGCGCAGCGCCGCCTGCGGCTGCTCGAGCAGGACGAAGGCCGAGGCCATCCCCGCCTTGACCCGCGCATCCCGCGGCGCGATCTCCTCGGCGCGGGCGAAAAAGCCGAGCGCCGCCTCGCCGTCGCCGACTTGGAGTGCGGCGCGGCCGGCGCCGATCAGCGACGAGAGGCTGCGCGGGTTGGCGGCGAGATCGGCGAGGTGCCGGCGAAGGTCGGCGCCGGCGTCGGCCGCGGGCAATGCCTGCACCACCGCTCCGGCCGGATATTGCAGACTCTGCGCAGCAGCAGCCGCGCCGCCCCCCGACATGGCTCCCGCCGCCAGCAGCCACAGACCGCCGCGGACCCCCCGCCTCGTCACTGAAATCATGTCCCAGCTAGACCCTGCTTCGCCTCGAGGGGCAATGGCCAAGCCGCTGATATTGCGGTCAGATGGCGCGGGCGGGCGACGAGCCGGGATCGCTCGCCGCCCCGCGGCGGGGACATGGCCCCTACTGGTTGTTCTGGCGGTTGAGGAACCGCGGGATATCGAGCGGATCGCGGGCCGAACGCATCGTCGGCCGCTCCTCCTCGACCTGCGCCTTGGCCGCGCCGCGGGCGATGTTCGACATGCGCTCGAACAGCGTCCCGCCCTCGCGCGCGACCTTCGGAGCCGGCGCCGGCTCCGCCTCGCGCGACAGCCAGGTGCGGGTGCCGGCGGGCGGCGCTTCCTCCGCCCCGCCGCCGTCTTCCTCCGCCTCGCCGCTGTCTTCCTCGGCGACCATGTCCATGCTTCCGAGCAGCAGCTCGTCGCCGTCGCCGCTCTCGTCCGCCGCCTCGTCGAGCGGGAGCTCGGAGGACGGCGCCGCCGCCTCTTCCTGCTCCGGCTCGGCGGCTTCGGCGGCAGGCGCCTCTTCCGCTTCCACGGCGACTGCCTCGGGCGGGGTCAGCGTGATCTTCGGCAGCGGCTCGGCGCGTGTCGGCTCGGCGGCGCGGGCGGCCGGAAAGGCGAAGACCTTGGCCGGCTGCGGCGGCGCCTGGGTGAGCTCCTCGGCGTCGATGCCGGTCGCGACGACGGAAACCCGGATCTTGCCGTCGAGGTCGTTGTTGAACGCAGAGCCCCAGATGATGTTCGCATCGGGGTCGACCAGCTCCTTGATGTGGCTGGCCGCCTCGTCGACCTCCATCAGGCGCATGTCCTCGCCGCCGGTGATCGAGATGATGACGCCGCGGGCGCCCTTCATCGAGACGCCGTCGAGCAGCGGATTGGCGATCGCCTGCTCGGCGGCCTCGATCGCGCGATTGTCGCCGGCGGCCTCGCCAGTGCCCATCATCGCCTTGCCCATCTCGCCCATCACCGAGCGGACGTCGGCGAAGTCGAGATTGATGAGGCCGGGCATGACCATCAGGTCGGTGATCCCTCGCACGCCCTGCTGCAGCACCTCGTCCGCCATCATGAACGCCTCCTTGAAGGTGGTGTTCGGGTTGGCGATGCGGAACAGGTTCTGGTTCGGGATGACGATCAGCGTGTCGACGTGGCTCTGCAGCTCGAGGATCCCGGCCTGGGCCGAGCGCATCCGCCGCGCGCCTTCGAAGCTGAACGGCTTGGTGACGACCCCGACGGTGAGGATGCCCTTGTCGCGCGCCGCCTTGGCGATGACCGGGGCGGCGCCGGTGCCGGTGCCGCCGCCCATGCCGGCAGCGATGAAGCACATGTGGGCGCCGTCGAGCGCCCGCTCGATCTCGGAGAGCGCCTCCTCGGCCGCGGCCTTGCCGATCTCGGGGCGCGAGCCGGCGCCGAGGCCTTGGGTGATCTTCGGGCCGAGCTGGATGCGGGTGTCCGCTTCCGAATGGTTGAGGGCCTGCGCGTCGGTGTTGGCGACGATGAAATCGACGCCCTGGACATCGGAATTGATCATGTTGGCAATGGCGTTGCCGCCCGCGCCGCCGACGCCGATCACGCTGATCCGGGGCCGAAGCTCGTCCACCTCCGGCCGGATGAAGTCGATGCTCATGCGCTCTCTCCCCTAGCTCGAGCGCCATACCCCGCGCTCCCTAAGCTCTTTTGCACTATGCGATTCTTCGGTGCGAGCGAAAAGTTAACGTTGCAGTCATTTTTCCTAGTAACCGGTTTTGAAGGCGGAGATCAGGCGCTGCATGATGT
>JALYHK010000344.1 GCA_030776605.1 Pseudomonadota bacterium | reverse complement strand
TGTATACGCTCCGCTGAGCCTCGCCGGTGCGGGTCCTCCTAAGCAAAGGCCGCCGGGATGCCGGCGGCCTTCCATCCAGTCCCGTCCCGTCCTGCTGCTAGTAGGTGCGGCGGCCGCGGAATGCTCCGGCGAGCACCGAAATCAGGAACAGCACGATCGCCACGAAGAAGATGATCTTGGCGATCTCAACAGCCGCACCGGCGATGCCGCCGAAGCCAAGCAGCGCCAGGACCAGCGCGATCACAAGAAAAGTGATTGCCCATTTGAGCATGTGCGGTTCCTTTCTGTCGTTTCGGAAGGTCAACGGCGACGGGCGCCAAAAGGTTCATCGCCGCTCCTGATCCCCTCTCGGGCACCAATCCGGCTGCGGAACGTCTTACCGGCATGCGGTTCAGCTTCAGCAAGCTCGCGGAGGCGATCCGCGCGTCCTACTGGTTCGTGCCGAGCGTCATGGCCTTCCTCGCCATCCTGCTCGGCGCAGGCATGGTGTGGCTCGACGCCGTCGTCGCCGACGGCATCCTCGACGGCATCGGCTGGTACCAGAGCGTCAAGCCCGAAGGCGCCCATCAGGTGCTCTCCACCATCGCCGGATCGATGATCACCGTGGCCGGCGTGGTCTTCTCGATCACCATCGTCGCGATCGCTTATGCGGCGAGCCAATATGGCCCCCGCGTCCTCACCAACTTCATGGGCGACCGCGGCAACCAGGTGACGCTCGGCACCTTCATCGCGACGTTCGTCTACTGCCTCGTCGTGCTGCGCACCATCCGCGGCGGCGACCCCGAGTTCGTTCCCCAGCTGGCGGTGATCGTCGGCATCGCACTGGCGCTCTGCTCGATCGGAGTCCTCATCTTCTTCATTCATCACGTCCCGCAGACCATCCATGTGAACAGCCTCGTCGCCCATATCGGAGGCCAGCTCCTGTCGTCGCTCGGCCATCGCTTCCCGCGCTCGATCGGAGATCCGGCCGACGACGAGGAGCAGATCGAGGACGACGCCGCCGCGGCGGTCGCCGCACTCGAAGCCGGCCGCGGAGTCGTCCCCGTCCCCGCCGCGGCGACGGGCTATGTCAAGGCGCTGGACAATGATCGGCTGATGAGCACCGCGCGCGATCGCAATCTGCTCGTGCGGCTGCGCTACCGCCCGGGCGACTTCGTCCACACCGGGCGCGTGCTGGCCGACGCCTGGCCGACCGAGAATGTCGGCGATGGAGACGTCGCCGCGCTGCAGGCGAGCTTCGCCATCGGCAACAAGCGAACGCCCGCGGGCGACATCGACTTTCTCGTCGACGAACTGGCGGAGATCGGCGGCCGCGCGCTGTCGAGCGGCGTCAACGACCCTTATACTGCGATTATCTGCCTGGACTGGCTGGGCGCCGCCGCGTCCGAGCTCGCGACGCGGCGGATGCCGTCGCCGCGGCGGGTCGACAAGGACGGAACGGTGCGGGTGATCGCGCTTGCCGATACGTTCGAGGGCTTCATCGAGCGCGGGTTCGGACGGCTCCGCCCGTATGTCGGCCGCGACGTCAACGCCTCCCGTCATATGCTCCTGACGCTGCGCCGCATCGCGGAAGAATGCCGCACCGCCGACCAGCTCCGCGCGCTCCGCAACGCGATCGCCGATCTCGTCGCAACCGCCCAGCGGGAGCTGCATCAGCCTTCGCTCGACGAGGTCGAGGCGGAGGCGGAGCGGGCGCGGCGGTTCGTCGAGGAGCGACAGCCCTGAGGGACCGATGCGCCAGCTGATCGTCAGGGTCCCGCGCGGCTGCGGAGGCAAGGTTATCGAGACGGCACGGCGACACGGCGGCGCCAACCTTGCCGCAGTGGAGGCGACGGCCGGCGACGAAGCGTACGACACAGTGATCGTTCATACCCCCAATGCCCAAGTCGAGGGGCTGCTCGGCGCGCTGGAGCCGATCCCGGAGCTCCACGTCACGCTGCTGCCGAGCGGCGTCATCACGCTGGAGCCGCCCGCCGAACAGGCACCGCAGCAGGCGCTCGACGTCCAGCCGCGCAGCCCCATCGAGGTGTTCCTCGGCGGCCTTCAGAGCGTCGGCGCGTGGAAGGGCTTCCTCGGCTATGCCGCCGTGTCGGGCGTCGTGGTGTGGATCGGCCTCGCCACCGAGACGCTCTACCTGCTGACGGCCGCGATGCTGATCGCGCCTTTCGCCGGCCCGGCGATGAACGCCGCACTGGCCAGCGCGCGGGGCGATCCGGAGCTGCTCGGGCGCTCGATCCTGCGCTATTTCGCCGCG
>JALYHK010000343.1 GCA_030776605.1 Pseudomonadota bacterium | reverse complement strand
GCTGTCCCCCAGCTCCCTTTCGGCGCCGTATCTATCGCGCGAACAGCTGTCGCGGCAATGAACGGGCGATCATCCGAGTCTATCCTGCGCCGAAATGCCTGTCGCTTCGTGAAAATACGGGTGGCAGGCCGCGGCAAACCCGTCAGGCGCGGGCGCCTTCGATCACGCCGGCGCTGTTGTGGCGGAGCGCCTTGAGGACGGTCTCGACGATCGCGCCCGCGTCGAGCCCGGCCTCCTCATACTGCTTCTCGGGCTTGTCCTGGTCCTGGAAGCGGTCGGGTAGGCGCATCGTCCTGAGCTTGAGGCCGGCATCGATCAGCCCCTCGTCGCTCGCCATGGTCAGCACGTGGGCGCCGAAGCCGCCGATCGCCGCCTCCTCGATCGTCACCGCGACCTCGTGGGTGGCGAGCAGCCGGCGGATCAGCTCGCTGTCGAGCGGCTTGGCGAAGCGCAGGTCGGCGACGGTGGCGGAAAGGCCGCGGCCCTCGAGCATCTCCGCCGCCTGGAGCGCTTCGGCGAGCCGCGTCCCGAGCGACAGGATGGCGACCTGCCGCCCCTCGCGCACCACCCTCCCCTTGCCGATCTCGAGCCGCTCGGGCGGCTCGGGGAGCGGCACGCCGACGCCGTTGCCGCGCGGATAGCGCAGCGCGATCGGCCCCGTGTCGTGGAGCGCGGCGGTGTGCACCATGTGGACCAGCTCGGCCTCGTCCGCCGCCGCCATCACCACGAAATTGGGAAGCGTGCAGAGATAGGCGAGATCGAAGCTGCCCGCGTGGGTCGCGCCGTCCGCGCCGACCAGCCCGGCCCGGTCCATCGCGAAGCGGACGGGGAGGTTCTGGATGGCGACGTCGTGGACCACCTGATCGTAGGCGCGCTGCAGGAACGTCGAATAGATGGCGCAGAAGGGGCGGTATCCCTGGGCTGCGAGGCCGGCGGCGAAGGTCACCGCATGCTGCTCGGCGATGCCGACGTCGAACGTGCGGTCGGGGAAGCGGGCGCCGAACTTGTCGAGGCCCGTGCCCGAAGGCATGGCGGCGGTGATCGCCACCACCTTGTCGTCGCGTTCCGCCTCGCCGATCAGCGCCTGGGCGAAGACGCCGGTATAGCTCGGCGGGCCCGGCTCGGCCTTGGCCTGGATCCCCGAGATCACGTCGAACTTCTGGACGCCGTGATATTTGTCGGCGGCCGCTTCGGCCGGCGCGTAGCCCTTGCCCTTCTTGGTGACGACGTGGACGAGCATCGGCCCCTCCTCCGCGTCGCGCACATTCTCGAGCACCTTGACCAGCGCCTCGACATTGTGGCCGTCGAGCGGCCCGACGTAATAGAAGCCGAGCTCCTCGAAGAGGGTGCCGCCGGTGGCGAGGCCGCGGGCGAACTCCTCGATCTTCCTGGCGAGGTCGTGGAGCCCGCGCGGCAGCTTGCGCGCGAACCGCTGGGCGAGGTGGCGGACGGTGAGATACTTGTTCGAGGAGACGAGCCGGGCGAGATAGTTGGAGAGGCCTCCCACCGGCGGGGCGATCGACATGTCGTTGTCGTTGAGGATGACGACCAGGCGGTTGCCGGCGGCTTGCGCGTTGTTCATTGCCTCATAGGCCATGCCGGCCGACATCGCGCCGTCGCCGATCACGGCGATGGCCTTGCCCGGCGCGCCGGCAAGCTTGTTGGCGACCGCGAACCCCAGGGCGGCGGAGATGGAGGTGGAGCTGTGGGCGGCGCCGAATGGGTCATACTCGCTCTCGCTGCGCTTGGTGAAGCCGGAGAGGCCGCCGCCCTGGCGCAGGGTGCGGATGCGGTCGCGCCGGCCGGTGACGATCTTGTGCGGATAGGCCTGGTGGCCGACGTCCCAGACCAGCTTGTCGCGGGGCGTGTTGAAGACGTAGTGCAGGGCTACCGTGAGCTCGACCACCCCTAGCCCGGCACCGAGATGGCCGCCGGTCACCGAGACCGCATCGATGGTCTCGGCGCGCAGCTCGTCAGCGAGCTGGCGCAGCTTCGCCGCCTCCAGACGGCGGATGTCGGCGGGATCGGCAATGGTGTCCAAAAGTGGCGTTTCGACCATAGTCTCTGCTCTACAAAGCTTTGTGCGACCGAGGCGATGTGGCGCAACATGTGAGCCGTGCGCGCGGCAGTGCGCGCGTCAGCTCGTCCGGCTTATGACAAACTCGACCACCTCCCGCAACAGGCGCGCCTCCTCGCCCACGCGATCGAGGTGCGCCTTGGCGCTGCGCCGCAGGCTCGCGAGGCGGTCCCGCGCACCGT
>JALYHK010000342.1 GCA_030776605.1 Pseudomonadota bacterium | reverse complement strand
GGCTCTACGATCCCGAAGGCGCGATCCTCCCCTGGGGCGCGCTGCTGTCGCTGGGCAGCGCCCTCTTCGTCGTGGTGGCCGGCTGGCAAGGAGGCAAATTGGTGTTCGAGCATCAGATCGGGGTCATGATGACCGAGGAAGAGGCGGAGGATGAGGAACCGGGGGTGCGCTTTCCGGGGCCTGAAGAAGCCCCGGCTCCCTGATCGGTTCCGGCAGCAGACTTTCCGGCACCGCCGGCTTGGCGAGGACGATCGCGATCGCCGCCAGGGCGGAGAGCAGCACCGCGGCGGCGATCAGCCTCAGGCGGAGTGCCGGCGGCTCCGCACCCGGCTGCGCGAGCGCGGCGAGCACATAGCCGTACCGGATGTGGGCGAGGACGAGCATGCCCACCGCGATCAGCTTCGCCACCATCCACGGGTGGAGCGCGTCGGCCACGAACAGCAGCGCCGCCCCCGCCGCCACCGCGATTCCGGCGGCCGGGGAGACCACCGCCATGTAGGTGAAGCGGCTGGCGAGCCGGATGCGGGCGAAGTCCTGAAGATCGCGGACGCTGCGGTGGCCGATCAGCATCGCCGTGAGATAGACGAGCCCCGCCACCCAGAGCGCTATCGCGGCGATGTGGAGGAACTTCAGCGCCAGCATCGCGCCCCTGCGGCCGCTGCACGGTCCATTGGCTCCTCACGGTCCTCGGCTCTCCCTGCCTACGCACCGGCGCGGCAAAGGTTGCGGAGCGGCAACGATCCCCCCATAGCCGTGGCGGAAGGAGTGGCGAGGTGAGGCTAGCTCGGGCATGAACCGGCGCGAGGCGCTGCGGCGGACCTTCGCCTGGCCGGCGGTGCGCCGCTCGCTCATCGTGGCGCTGCTGATCGGCACGATCCTGAACGCGATAAACCAGGGCGACGCGCTGGCGAGCGGCAGCGGCTTGGTCGTCTGGAAGCTGCTGCTCACCTACTTCGTGCCGTTCGCGGTGGCGAGCTACGGCAGCTACGCCGCGCTGCGCGGCTGAAGCCGGATTTCAGTCCGGCGGAGGGATGTTGCCGAAGCTGTCGCCCGGTCGCCCGGTCTCCTTCTCGGGCGCGCGGGCCTCGTCGCTCTCGCTCGCCGGAAGATGCGTGTCCCCGCCGCGCCCGGGCGGGCGGTCCTTCGTTCGGCGCTCGTCCATCGCTGCCTCCTTCGCAGGAGCCGAACCGGCCGCGGGGCCAGCCGGTTCCGCTCAGAAGTCGATCTGCGCGCGCGCCGCGATCACGTCGGCTCGGTAGCTCCTGTCGCCGCCGGCGGCGGGGATCGCCGCGTCGCCGTAGCTGAGGCGCCCTGCATTGATCATCAAGCGGATATAATCCTGCGGAATCCAGATCAGGGAGGCGAGGAAACCGTCCTGGGTGCCGCCGCGGACGGCGCCGGAATTGAGGTCGAGCCGGTCGTAGCGCAGATTGATCTGGACGGCGCCGATGCCGGCATTGTCGCCGCCGAGGACAGGGCGGCGGACGCTGGTCCGCTCGAACTTGCCGCCGCGGTAGCCGCGGCTCTCGCCGGTGAGGAAGACGCCGGCCTCGAGGTAGCCGCCGAAGAAGGTGGGGCTGGCCGTCGGAGTGTCCGCCTTGAGCCAGTGCAGCTCGGCGACGGCATGAAAGGGGCCGCGGATCATCGCCGCCTCGAGCCCGAAGCTGGTCTCGTCCTCGACCCTCAGGGCCGGGGTCGAGATGAAGCGGGTGTCGGTGAAGTGGACGAGGGGACGCTGGCGGTAGCGGATGGTCGCGCCGGCGTCGAACAGGTTGCCGGTGGAGCGGTAATGGGCAGAGGCGCCGAAATGGAGCTGCGTGCCGCCGGCGCTCGGCGCGAAGACGATGCGGCCGTCGAGGCTGCGCGAATCGTTCCCCTGCTCGTCGAGCTCGTGGACATTGTCGGTGAAGATCCCCGCCTGGACGAGCAGCGGCCCGTCCGAGAATGTCGCCGAAAGGCCGAGGCGGCGCTCGAAGCCGAAGGCGTCGGTGAAGGCGGCGCGCTCGATGAAGCTGTTGAAGCGCGAGCTGGTCAGCTCCTCGAGCGACTGGAAGTTGTTGTGGTGCCCGAGGGTCAGGGAGGCGCGGCGCGAGGCGCGGTAGCTGATCAGGGCGTCGGTGACCTCCACCTCGCCTTCGGCGAGATCGATCTCGAAAACGAAGCCCAAGCCCCCCGGCTCCGTGCCCTCTAGGCCGATCCGCGCGCGGCGCAGCTCGTCGCCTGAGCCGAGGTCCGGGTGGGCGATTCCGTCGGGCCGGCC
>JALYHK010000341.1 GCA_030776605.1 Pseudomonadota bacterium | reverse complement strand
ATGCATCTCATCGATTTGGGGATTCCGAGTGTCCCACTTTCGAGCGCCCGGCGGGCGAGTGGGACAATGCGTCGAAAAAACCTTGCGGAATCAACGCCGAAAAAAGGCGTTGGTGCCCAGGAGAGGACTCGAACCTCCACGGCTTGCACCACTGGTACCTGAAACCAGCGCGTCTACCAATTCCGCCACCTGGGCACGGGGGCAGGCGCGCGAGGTAGGGGGGCGCCAAGCGCTTGTCAATGAAGGGTGGAGCGGGCATTGAGCCCCCTCTCCCAAGGCAGGCGCAATGGCTCAGAAGCAGGACCGGCTGGTCACGGTATTCGGCGGAGGCGGCTTGATCGGCCGCTACGTCGCCCAGGCGTTGTTCACGCGCGGAATGCGGGTGCGCATCGCGCAGCGCGACCCGCGCCGCGCCTTCTTCCTGAAGCCGCTCGCAGGGCTGGGCCAGATCCAGTTCGCCGCCGCCGACATCACGGATCCCGCGCAGGCCGCCCGCGCCGTCAAGGGCAGCGACGCCGTGATCAACCTCGTCGGTATCCTCAAGGGCAATTTCCGCGCGGTCCACCATCGCGGCGCGGCCAATGTCGCCGAGGCCGCCGCGGCCGAAGGCGCGGAGGCGCTCGTCCACGTCTCCGCGATCGGCGCCGATCCGGAAAGCGAGTCCCGCTACGCCCGCAGCAAGGCCGAAGGCGAGCAAGCCGTGCGCGAGGCCTTCCCCCGCGCGACCATCGTCCGCCCGTCGGTCGTGTTCGCCACGGAGGACAATTTCGTCAACCGGTTCGCGGCAATGTCGCGGCTGCTGCCCTTCGTGCCGGTTATCCGCGGCCAATGGCGGATGCAGCCGGTCCATGCCGCCGATGTCGGCCGCGCGGTGGCGCTCGCCGCGCTCGATCCGCGGACCCACGGCGGCCGGACCTACGAGCTGGGCGGACCGCAGGTGCTGACGATGCGCGAGCTCAGCGGCTGGATATGCCAGGCGACCGGCCGCGCCTCCAAGCCCGTCGTCGTCATTCCGGATGCGATCGCGCGCATCCTCGTCCGGCTCGGCGGCTGGATTCCGGGCGCGCCGATCACCTGGGACCAGTGGCTGATGATGCAGAAGGACAATGTCGTCTCGCAAGGCGCCGAGGGGTTCGAGGCCTTCGGCATCTCGCCCGCGCCGCTCGCCGCGGTTGCCGAGGGATGGCTTACCGCCTACCGCCGCTCCGGCCGGTTCGCAGCCAAGTCCCCCTACTAAGCCGCCGGACCGCTCGCACCGATGGACGCCGCGCTGCTCACCATCATCCTGCTCGGCATCGTCGAGGGGGTCACCGAATTCATTCCGGTCTCGTCGACCGGGCACCTGGTGCTCGCGGCCGAGCTGCTCGGCTTCGACAGCGAGGCGGCCGGCACCTTCGAGATCGTCATCCAGCTGGGCGCGATCCTGGCGGTGATCGTGCTCTACTGGCGGCGCTTCTGGGACGTGGGCATCGGCCTGTTCAGCCTGGACAGCGGCGCGATCGTCTTCTCCCGCAACATCGTCCTCGGCTTCCTGCCTTCGGCGCTGATCGGCATCCTCATCTACGATCTCGTCAAGGCGATGCTCGAAAAGCCGGTGATCGTCGCCGTGGCGCTGATCCTGGGCGGCATCGCCATCCTGGTGCTCGAACGGCTGCTCAAGCACCCGACCACCGAAACCGTCGAGGGCATGGGTTGGAAGACCGCGCTGGGCATCGGCGTCATCCAGTGCCTCTCGATGATCCCTGGCGTCAGCCGCTCGGGCGCGACGATCATGGGCGCGCTCGCGCTCGGCGTCGAGCGCAAGACCGCCGCCGAGTTCAGCTTCTTCCTCGCCGTGCCCACCATGCTCGCGGCGAGCGTCTACGATCTGCTCAAGTCCGGCTCCGGCCTCGGCAGCGACGCCTGGGCGACGATCGCCGTCGGCTTCGGCGTCTCGTTCGTGGTGGCGGTCGTGGTGATCCGCTGGTTCATCCAGATCGTCTCTCGGCACGGCTTCGCGCCGTTCGCCTGGTACCGGATCGCCGTCGGCTCGGTCGCGCTCGTCTGGCTGCTGGCGCGCTAGCGGACCGGCGGCGGCACCGGCGAATCGGCCCGCCACATGCCGGAGTTGCGGTATTCGGCCCGGATCTGCGGCTGGGGCAGCTCAGTGTCGATCCCGCTCACCTCGAGCAGCGGGGCCGGCCGCACAGGCGGCGGCGGCGCGGGAGCAGCGGCGTCCGGGAGCGGCGGCGGCAGGACCGCGGACGAGGACGCCCGCACCAGCGTCATC
>JALYHK010000340.1 GCA_030776605.1 Pseudomonadota bacterium | reverse complement strand
CCCGAGCGCGTCGGCGGTCATGGCCAGGGCATGACGGCGCTGGCGGCGGTGGCGGAGGAGCTCGGCCGCCACTGCAGCTCCACAGCCATGTGCTTCGGCATGCACAGCGTCGCCGCCAAGGTGCTGGCGGCCAAGGCGACGTCCTATCACGAGGAGCGCTTCCTCCGGCCGATCGCGGAGGGCCGGCACGTCGCCTCGCTCGCGCTCAGCGAGCCCGGCACGGGGGTCCACTTCTTCTTGCCGCGCACCCGCTTCCGCGAGGAGGGAGAGAGCATCCTGCTCGACGGGCAGAAGAGCTTCGTCACCAGCGGCGGCCGGGCCGATTCCTACGTGATGTCGGCGGTGGCACCGGGCCAGGAGCTGGACCCGGGCGCGTTCAGCTGCTTCGCGGTCGAGGCGGACGCGCCGGGGCTCGAGTGGCTCGATCCCTGGCAAGGCTTCGGGATGCGCGGCAACAGCTCGCGCGGGGTGCGCCTCAACGGCGTCAGGATTCCGCGCGAGAACCTGCTCGGAGCCGAGGGCGACGAGATCTGGTACGTGTTCGAGGTGGTCGCGCCCTATTTCATCGTGGCGATGGCCGGAGTCTATGTCGGCATCGCGCAGGCCGCGCTCGACGCGACGATCCAGCATTTGAAGAACCGGCGCCACGCGCACAGCGGTGAGGCGCTGAGCGAGATACCGGCGCTCCACCACCAGGTTGCGGAAATGTGGACCGCGCTGCAGCGCACCCGGCAGCTCGTCCTTCACGCCGCCCGGCTCGGCGACGCGGGCGAGCCGACGGCGGCTCTGGCCCTGTTCGCCGCCAAGGCCGACGTCGCCGAGACGGTGACGTTCGTCACCCAGCAGGCGATGATCCTGGGCGGCGGGCGGGCCTATGGCGATAACAGCAACATCGCTCGGCTGCTGCGCGACGCGCAAGCCTCGCACGTCATGGCCCCGACGACCCAGCTGCTGCAGAGCTGGCTCGGGCGCTCGCTGCTCGATCTTCCGCTCCTCTAGGAGACGCTGCGTGGCCGAGCCCTACCGGATCATGCTGGTCGGCTCCCGCGAAGACCTCGAGCGCCTCAGCGCCCCGCTCGCCGCGGGACCGGGCCGGTTCGAGCTGGCGCTCAGCGAGCCGGGTGGCGAGGGGCAGCTGACCGCCGGCATTGCCGCCGAAGCGCCGGACGTCGCCGTCATCGGCGCGACCGTCGAGCGCCCGCTTCCGCTCGCGCAGCAGGTGCGCACGCGCTCGCCCAAATCGCAGATCGTGTTCCTGCTGCCGGCCGACCAGGTCGATTCGTTCCGGGCGAAGCTGCCCTTCGTGCCCCACCTCGGCTCGGCCTGGACCGCGAGCATGGCGGCGGACGCGTCCACCCTCGCCGGACTGATCGGCGATGCCGCCCGCGCCGCGCGCGAGCGGGCGGCGAACCGGATCGTCCTCGGACGCATCAACCAGCAGCTCGCCGCCCGCGCGACCGCACCGGCGCACGCGCGGCGCTCCCAGCTGGCGCTGTCGGAGCGCTACCTCGCGACGATTCTCACCCAGTCGCCCGACGCGTTCCTCGCCGTGGACCGCGACGGGGCGGTGATCGCGCACAACGATGCGGCCGAGCGGTTGTTCGGCGCCGCGGTCGAGAAGGCCTATGAGACGGGCGCCGCCGGGCTGTTCCCCGAACAGGAGCGGGAGAAGGTGCTCGAGGCGCTGCGCCGCGGGCGCTCGGGCGAGACGCTCGCCGGAGTCGAAGTGCAGCTCGGCGACGGATCGCCCGGCTATGCCGAGCTGGCGCTCGCGCCGGTCCACGACGAGAGCGGCGCGATCGCGAGCGTGTCGATCACCGCCCGCGACATCACCGAGCGCAGGCGTTCCGAGGAGCATCAGCATCTGCTCATCAACGAGCTCAACCACCGCGTTAAGAACACGCTCGCGATCGTCCAGGCGCTCGCGCAGCAATCGTTCCGCGGCGCGGCGGCTCCCGAGGAGGAGAAAGCCGCCTTCAGCGCCCGGCTCCAGGCGCTCGCGGCCGCGCACAACCTCCTCACCCTCCAGAGTTGGCAGCCGATCGCGCTGGGCCGGATCGCCGAAGCCACGGTCGCGGCGGCATGCGGCGCCGACGCCGGCCGTGTCGAGATATCCGGCCCGGAGGTGGTGCTGCCCGCGCAGACCGCGGTGTCGGCCGCGATGGCGCTCCACGAGCTCACGACCAACGCGATCAAATATGGCGCGCTCTCGAACGAGACCGGCCGGGTCACGTTCGCCTGGCGCGTGGTCGAGGCGGAGGACGGGCCGAGGC
>JALYHK010000339.1 GCA_030776605.1 Pseudomonadota bacterium | reverse complement strand
CGATTGTCGTTTCCTCTCTGCGCGGGCGCGTCCGGCGCCGCCGGCGGGGCGCCGAATGTACGAATGCGGACAGTGCTGCGTCCGCTCGCGGACAATGGCTCAGGGCCGCGGCTGGCGGAAAAGCAGGCGGTTGTCGCCGTAGCGCAGCGTGACCGAGCGGCCGCTCTCGGCCGCCGTCCAGCGGCGGGTGGACCCGCCGGGCGCGGTGGTCTCGAGCCTCAGGCGGCCGTCGCTGCGCAGGTAGGAGCCGGTCTCGCGGGTTTCACGAACCACCGCCCCGGTGCAGGAGTCGCGCTGCTGAAGATAAAGCTCGAACTGACGGGCGATCGGATCGAGGTCGAACCAGCCGTCGTGCCATATCGGGCGGCAGGCGGGCGGCTGCGGCGCCGGCGTCGGCACGGCGCGGCCGTCCACCTCGGTGAGGATGTAGCGCCCGCCCGGCGGCGTCCCGACGAACGCCGTTTCGCAGCCGGCGAGCGCCAGCGCGGCCGCGGCGAGTCCGGTCAGGCTGCGCATCGCCGCCTCAGCGCCGGCCGCCGTGGCCGCTGTTCTGGTTGCCGGTGCGGCTGTCTTCGTTGCGGTTGTCGCGCTGCTTCTTGTCGCCGCCCTTGTCCTCGCGCTGCCACTGGTCGAAATCGCCCTTCTTCTTGTCGTCGGTCATCGCCGCCTCCATCCTTCCGCTGGAGGGACAACGGGCGGCGGCCGCCTTCGTTTCCGGCGCTCAGCGCGCCGGCTCGAAGGCGCGGAGGACTTCGGGCGTCTCCTCGATCGAGGGGAGGAAGCGCGGCTCAATCCGGCGGCGCGAGGCCTGCTCGTAGGCGTAGCCGACCGAGAGGACGAGGCCGTCCGCCCACTGCGGCCCGATGAAGCTGATCCCCACCGGCAGCCCGCGCAGGTCGCCCATCGGCACGGTGAGGTGCGGGTAGCCGGCGATGGCGGCGAGGCCGCCGCCGCCGCCGCCCGCGATGACGTCGCCGTGGACCGCGTCGATGAACCAGGCCGCGGGCATCGTCGGGCCGACCAGTATGTCGACGTCGTGCTCGCGCAGCAGCCGGTCGATCCCGTCGGGCCCCGCCATCCGGAACGAGGTTTCGCGGGCGCGTCGATACGCGTCCGTGAGGCCTTCGGTGGCTTCCGACCGCTCGAACAGCTCCTGCGCGAACAGCGGCATCTCCTGCTCGGCATGGGCGCGGTTGAACTCGATCAGCTGCGCCAGCGTGCGGGTCGCGACGCTCGGCGGGGTGGTGGCGAGATAGCGGTTGAGCCCGTCCTTGAACTCGTGGAGCAGCACCTGCAAGGCGTTGCGGTTCATCTCGGCGCGGTTGGGGAATTCGGCGATGTCGACCAGCACCGCGCCCTGGGCGCGCAGCGTGTCGAGCGCCTGCTCGAACGGGTGGTCGGTGCCGAAGCCGGCGGCGAAGCGCATCACGCCGATGCGCCGGCCGCGCAGCGAATCCGGGTTGAGCTGGGCGGCATAGGGCTGGCGGCGGCGGTCGGCCTCGGCGGTGGCCGGATCGGCCGAGTCGCTGCCGGCGATCGCGTCGAGCACCTGCGCCGCCTCGCGGACGGTGCGGGCCATCGGCCCGGCGGTGTCCTGGCTGGCGCTGATCGGCACGATGTGGGTGCGGCTGACCAGGCCCACCGTCGGCTTGAAGCCGACGATCCCGTTGATCGCCGCGGGGCAGGTGATCGATCCGTTGGTTTCGGTGCCGATCGCGGCCGGAACCATTCCCGCCGCCACGGCGACCGCCGATCCGGTGCTCGATCCGCAGGCGTTGCGGTCGAGCGCGTGGGGGTTGCGGGTCTGGCCGCCGACCGCGCTCCATCCCGAGATCGAATCGCTGGAGCGGAAGTTGGCCCATTCAGACAGGTTGGCCTTGCCGACGATCACCGCGCCGGCGGCGCGCAGCCGCGCGACCAGCGGCGCGTCCCGGTCGGTGACGTTGCCCAGCAGCGCGAGGCTGCCGGCGGTGGTCGGCAGCGGTCCCAGGGTGTCGATATTGTCCTTGACCAGGATCGGCATGCCGAACAGCGGCCCGCGCGGACCGGCGGAGGCATCGAGCCGCCGCGCCTGGTCGAGCGCGGTGGGATCGACCGCGATCACGGCGCGCAGGCGCGGGTTGAGCTGGGCGATCCGCGCCAGCGCGGCGCGGGTGCGCGCTTCGGCAGTCTCGCTCGGCGAGAAGGCCGGCTGGGCGATTTCGGTCTGCGGCGGCGGAGCGGCGGCGGCGCAGCCCGCGAGGGCGAGCGCGGCGGCAAGGACGATGGCGCGCATCATCGC
>JALYHK010000338.1 GCA_030776605.1 Pseudomonadota bacterium | reverse complement strand
TGATGAGCCGGGATGAAGCGGAGCGCCGCGGCGTGACGCCGCTCGCCCGGATCGCGAGCTGGGCCTCGGCGGGCGTCGACCCGTCGATCATGGGCATCGGCCCGGTCCCGGCGACGCAGCGCGCGCTCGACAAGGCGGGCTGGAGCATCCGCGACCTCGACCTGATCGAGGCCAACGAGGCCTTCGCCGCCCAGGCGCTGGCGGTCGGCAAGGAGCTCGGCTGGGACGCCGAGCGGGTCAACGTCAACGGCGGCGCCATCGCCATTGGCCATCCGATCGGCGCCTCGGGCGCGCGCGTCCTCACCACCCTTCTCCACGAGATGCGCCGCCGCGACGCGAAGAAGGGCCTCGCCACCCTCTGCATCGGCGGCGGCATGGGCATCGCGCTCTGCGTCGAGCGGGAGTGACTGCCTCCCGCCGCCCTCACGCCTCCGCCGTCACCGGGCGGGAATGCCAGGTCTCGCCGTCGAAGGTGTAGCGGGCGTGGCTGCCGCCGCGGAAGGCGCCGTCCTTCCAGGCGACGATCTGGAGGTCGATCTCGTCGTTGGCATGGGCGTGAATCCAGTTGAAGCTCTGGCGCTCGTCGCCGCGGATCCGGGTCGAGGTGGCGGTGCCGGCCTGGATGACCAGCGCGCCGCCGGAATTCTCGACCATATCGCGCGCCGAGCGCGAGTAAGTGAGGTGGAAATGGCCGGCGAGGAGGATGTGGACGCCCGCCTCGCAGACCGCCTCGATCGCCTGCTCGTGGCGCCCGACCACCTCGCTCAGCCTCCCCTCCTCGCCGATCGGCATGGCGAACAGAGGGTGGTGGGTGACGAGGATCTTGGTCTTCTCCTCGGGAATGTCGCGGAAGCGCTCGCGGATCAGCGCCATCTGCTCGCGGTTGATCCGTCCGTCCTTGAAGGTGAAGGAGCGGGCCGTGTTGATGCCGAGCACCGCGAGGCGGTCGTTCTCGAACCAGGGGCAGAGATCGTCGTCGATGAACCTCTTGTAGCGGTGGAGGGGCCGCGCGAAGCGGCGGACGATGTCGTAGAGCGGCACGTCGTGGTTGCCGGGCACGCCGAGCGTGTCGAGGCCCGCGCGCTCGAGCCGGTCGAGCCACTTGCAGGCCTCGCGATACTGGGCGACCCGCGCGCGCTGGGTGAAGTCGCCGCTGACCACGACCAAGTCGGGACTGCGCTCGATCAGCCATTCGGCGCAGGCGTCGGCGATCCCAGGGTCGTGCGCGCCGAAATGGACGTCGGAGAGATGGGCGATGCGTGCCATGGCCGGTCAACGAGCCGGGCGCGAGGCGGTTTCAGCTCCAGACCCGCTCGAAGCGCGAGCCGAGATTGGTGAGGAGCTCATACTGGCTGAGGCCCGACTGGGCGGCGGCCGAGGGAAGGGCATAGTCGAGCTCGACCCAATCGCCTTCCTTCAGCTCCGGCGCCTCGTCGACCCTGATCGCGGCGAGGTCCATCGAGACCAGGCCGACCACCGGTGCGAAAAGCTCGCCGATGCGCGCCCGCCCGGTGCCCGAGAAGGCGCGCAGATAGCCGTCGGCATAGCCGACGTTCAGGATCGCAAGCTCGCAGGGCGCCTTGGCGGTGAAGGTGGCGTTGTAGCCGACGCCGGCGCCCGCCTCCGCGCGCCGCCGCTGGACTACCTGCGCCTCGAGGCGAACCACCTGCGCGATCCGTCCCTCCGCCTCGCGCCGGGGAATGCCGCCGTAGAGGGCGAGGCCGGGGCGGGTGAGATCGAAGGCATAATCGCTGCCGAGGCAGATGCCGGCGCTGTTGGCGAGGCTGCGGCGCCGCGCGTCTATCCCGGCGGCGAGATCGGCGAAGGCCCGCCGCTGCCGCTCGTTTGCCGCGACTTCTTCGTCGGCGGAGGCGAGGTGGCTCATGAGCGTGTCGATCTCCAGCCCCCCGAGGAGGCCGGAGGCCGCTTCGGCGGGGGTGAGGCCGAGGCGGTTGATGCCGGTGTCGACCATCACGTCGCACGGACCCCGGCCGGCCCAGCGGCGGACCTGCTCGGGGCTGTTGAGCACCGGGCGCGCCCAGCGCGGCAGATCGCGGTCGTCCGGCCCGACGCCGTGGAGCACCGACAGCGAAAGCGTCTCGTCCCACGGCGCCAGCGCCGCGGCCTCGGCCCAGGTGGCGACGAAGAAGTCGCGGCAGCCGGCATTGGCGAGGTGCATCACCGTCTCGCGCGCGCCGAGGCCGTAGCCGTCGGCCTTCACCACCGCGCCGCAGGCGGCGCCGCCGCTCATGCCGGCGAGCCAGCGCCAGTTCGACACCAGCGCCCCGCTGTCG
>JALYHK010000337.1 GCA_030776605.1 Pseudomonadota bacterium | reverse complement strand
ATGACCGCGCAGCACCTCGCCGAGCTCGCACCCGCGCGCCGTCGCGGGCTGCTCGTGGCGATCGTCCTCGAGCTGACGGCCTCCCTCGTTGACGACGCCGTCGACATGCACGACCGGATGGTCGGGCGGCTGTTCCGCAAGGCCGAGAACCGGCAGCACGAGGCGCTGCGCGACCAGCGCGCCTTGATCGGGCGCACGGTCCGCCACTACGCGACCGTCGGCGCGGCGGTGATCGAGGCCCGCCGCCGGGGCACCGACCCGTTCGCGGCGATCGAGGCGGCCATGGCCTGGAAGACGTTCGAGCAGTCGGTCGCCGCCGCCACCGAACTCGGCGGGCGGCACCCGGAGGATCCGCTCGCCCTCATGGAAGCGGCCTATCCGAAGCTGCGCGCCTACACGCCGCTCCTCCTCGAGGCCTTTGAATTCCGCGGCGTAGCGGCGGCGCGCCCGTTGCTCGAGGCGCTCGACCTCCTCCGCGGGCTCAACGCGTCGAACCGGCGCCGCCTCCCGGACGACCCGCCCCTGGGGTTCATGCGGCCACGCTGGCGCCGCTTCATCCTCACAGGAAGCGGGGTCGATCGACGCGACTATGAGCTCTGCGCCATGGAGGAGCTGCGGCAACGGCTGCGCGCGGGCGACGTCTGGGTCGTGGGCGGCCGGCGGTACCGCAGCCTCGAGGACGATCTCCTCGCCAAGGCGCGCTTCGCGGCGCTGAGGTCCAGCGGCGAGATCCGCCTCGGCATCGAGGCCGACGTCCACACGTTCCTCGATCGCCGGCGCTTGCTGCTGGATACCAGCTTCACGGCCGTGAACGCGCTGGCCGAGCGGGGCCGGCTCCCGGAGGCGAGCATCGTCAACGGCGAGCTCGTCATGAGGCCGCTGCGCAACGATACGCCGCCGGAGGCGAAGGCGCTCGCCGGACGGCTCTACGCGCTCCTGCCGCGGGTCCGGATCACCGAGCTGCTCGACGAGGTCGACGGCTGGACGCAGTTCGGCGAGGCGTTCGTCCACCTGCGCACCGGCGAGCCGCCCCGCGATCGGCAGGCGGTGCTCACCGCCGTGCTCGCCGATGGCACCAACCTCGGCCTCACGCGCATGGCCGAGGCGTGCAGCGAGGTGACGCTGCCGCGCCTGGCCTGGGCCGCGAGCTGGCACCTGAGCGAGGAGAGCTACAAACAGGCGCTGGCGAGGATCGTCGACGTGCAGCACCTGATGCCGCTCGCCGCGCGCTGGGGCGATAGCGCCGCCTCGTCGTCGGACGGGCAATACTTCCGCGCCGGCGGCCACGGCGAGGCCGTCAACCTCGTCAACGCCCGCTACGGCAACGAGCCCGGGGTGATGTTCTACACCCACCTCTCCGACCAGTTCGGGCCCTTCCACACCAAGGCCATCGCCGCGACGGCGAGCGAGGCGCCGCACGTCCTCGATGGCCTGCTCTACCACGACAGCGGCGTGAGCATCGACGAGCACGCGACGGATACGGCCGCGGCCACCGATCAGATCTTCGCCG
Organism: Pseudomonadota bacterium; assembly: GCA_030776605.1. Taxonomy (GTDB): domain Bacteria; phylum Pseudomonadota; class Alphaproteobacteria; order Sphingomonadales; family Sphingomonadaceae; genus Allosphingosinicella. The sequence goes on along the minus strand of JALYHK010000337.1, from coordinate 785 downwards.
CCTGCGCCCTGCTCGGGTTCCGGTTCACCCCGCGCATCCGCGACCTCGGCGAGCGGCGCCTCTACAGCTTCGCCCCGCCCTCGACCTACCCCGCGCTGGCGCCGCTGATCCCGCGCCGGATCAATGCAGCGCTCATCGTCGCGAACTGGGACGAGATCCTGCGCTTCGTCGCCTCGATCCGGCTCGGGGTCGTCACCGCCTCGCACATCCTGAAGCGGCTCGCCGCCTACCCGCAGCAGAACGCCCTCGCCGCCGCGCTCGCCGAGGTCGGCCGGATCGAGCGGACGCTGTTCACGCTGCAGCTCCTGCAGAGCGGGGAGCGCCGGCACCACATCCAGAGCCGGCTCAACAAGGGCGAGGCCCGCAACCAGCTCGCCCAGGCCGTGTTCCTCCACCGCCTCGGCGAGATCCGCGACCGCTCGTTCGAGAGCCAGGCGCATCGGGCGAGCGGCCTCAACCTGCTCGTCTCCGCCATCATCACCTGGAACACCCGCTATCTCGGGCACGCGGTGCGCCTCCTGCGCGACCGTGGCGAGGAGGTGCCCGACGAACTCCTCGCCCACGTCTGGCCCACGGCGTGGGAGCACGTGAACCTGACCGGCAACTACTCCTGGCACTCGACCCACCGCGGCGGGCCCGACCAGCTCAGGCCGCTTCGGGAGAAGCTGCCCGTCGCTGCTTAGCGCGAATCCGTGCCCCGACCGTGCGTTCCCACCTTACTGCGGCGTCGCCTCGGGCGGCGGGGCGGGCCCGAACCAGCCGGCGGCCCAGGCGAGGAGCAGCAG
>JALYHK010000336.1 GCA_030776605.1 Pseudomonadota bacterium | reverse complement strand
CGGCCGAGAGCATCACATAGCCCGCCTCGGCGACGAAGGCGTCGCGGATGCGGCGGCCGATGTCGGTGCGGATCGGGATGTTCTGGAGGTTCGGGTCGGTCGAGCTGAGCCGGCCGGTCTGCGCGCCCGAGAGCGAATAGCTGGTGTGGACCCGCCCCGTCTCCTTGTTGATCTGCTGCTGGAGCGCATCGGTGTAGGTCGATTTCAGCTTGGTGAGCTGGCGCCATTCGAGCACCAGCGCGGCGATCGGCACCCCTTCGCGCGACAGCCGCTCGAGCTCGGTGACGTCGGTCGACCAGGTGCCGGACTTGCCTTTGCGCCCGCCCTTGAGGCCCATGCGGTTGAACAGCACCTCGCCCAGCTGCTGCGGCGAGCCGATGGTGAAGGTGCAGCCCGCCTCGCCGCAGATCCTCTCCTCGAGCTCCGCGATCTGCGCCGAGAATTCCTGGCTGAGCCGTCCGAGCTCGTCGCGGTCGACCCTCACCCCCTCGCGCTCCATCCGCGCCACCACCGGGACGAGCGGTCGGTCGACCGTCTCGTACACCCGCGCCGCCCGCTCGTGCGGCAGCCGGACCTTGAAGCGCTTCCAAAGGCGCAGCGTGACGTCGGCGTCCTCGGCGGCATATTGGGTCGCGCGGTCGAGCGGCACCTCGTTGAACTTGATCGCCCTCTGCCCCGAGCCGCACAGATCCTTGTAGGTGAGGCACTGGTGGTCGAGGTGCTTCTTCGCGAGGTCGTCCATCGCATGGCTGTTGAGGCCCCCGGCGTCGAGGTCGAAGCTCATCACCAGCGTGTCGTCGAACGGCGCCACCGCGATCCCGCGCCGGTCGAAGACGATCCAGTCGAACTTGAGGTTGTGGCCGATCTTGAGCGTCGCCGGATCTTCGAGCAGCGGCTTAAGCTTCGCCAGCGCGACATCGGCGCTGAGCTGCGGGGGCCGCTCCGATATCAGGTCGTGGCCGCCGTGCTCGAGCGGGATGTAGCAGGCCTTGCCGCATTCGGTGGCGAGGCTGATTCCGACGAGGGTGGCGGTGACGCAGTCGAAGCCGTCGGTCTCGGTGTCGAGCGCGACCAGGCCGCCCGCGCGCGCCTCGGCGATCCAGCGGTCGAGCGACGCCTCGTCGGTCGCCGTCTCGTAGGCGGAGCGGTCGATCTTCGGCTCGGGCCGGACCTCGGCCTGGGCAGGGCGGGCCGCCGCCGCCGACCGGGCCTTCGGCTCGGCCGCACGCCCCTCGAGGCGCGCGAGCAGCGAGCGGAAGCCCTGGTCCTCCAGGAACGCGCGCAACGGCTCCTTGGGGATGCCCTTCATCTCCAGCGCCTCGAGCGGCTCGGGGAGCGGTGCGTCGCAGACCAGGCGGACCAGCTCGCGCGAGAGCCTGGCGGCCTCGGCATGCTCCGCGAGGTTCTGCTTCAGCTTCGGCTTCTTGATCTCCTCGACATGGGCGAGCACGCCCTCGACGTCGCCGTACTGCTGGATCAGCTGGGAGGCGGTTTTCGGCCCGACGCCCGGGACGCCGGGCACATTGTCGACGCTGTCGCCCATCAGCGCGAGCACGTCGCCAAGCTGCTCGGGGGGGACGCCGAACTTTTCGAGCACGTAGTCGCGGCCGATGCGGCGCTCGTTCATCGTGTCGTAGAGGTCGAGCCCCGGCTCGATCAGCTGCATCAGGTCCTTGTCGGACGAGACGATGGTGACGTTCCAGTCACGCTCGCGCGCCGCCTTGGCGTAGCAGGCAATGATGTCGTCGGCCTCCAGCCCGTCCTCCTCGATGCAGGGGAGCGAGAAGGCGCGGGTGGCGTCGCGGATCAGCGGGAACTGGGGGACGAGCTCGGGCGGCGGCGGTGGCCGGTGCGCCTTGTAGCCGTCGAACATGTCGTTGCGGAAGCTCTTGGCCGAAGCATCGAAGACCACGGCGAGATGCGTCGGCCCTTGCTCCTTCTGCAGGCTCTCGGCGAGCTTCCAGAGCATCGTCGTATAGCCGTAGACCGCGCCGACGTTGAGGCCGTGGCGGTTGGTGAGCGGCGGCAGCCGGTGGAAGGCGCGGAAGATGTAGCTGGAGCCGTCGACTAGGTAGAGATGGGGCATCGGCCGGATTTAGCCCAATCGCCGGGTGAAACAACTCTCCGGCAGGTCAGCCGCGGTTAAAGCTTGGCTTGTTAGAAGCGGCGGCAATGCGACGCAGAGACTTCATCGCCGCCGCGGCCGCCGCCTGGCTGGTCGGCTGCTCGCCGGCCGCCGGCCGCGCCGAGCCGCCGTTCGAGCCGACCCGCTTTGCGGTCGAGGTGCGCGGCAGCGGACC
>JALYHK010000335.1 GCA_030776605.1 Pseudomonadota bacterium | reverse complement strand
GCCGCGGCGAGGCGGGCGCCGCCGAGGGCCCATTCCCGTTCCGGCTCAGCGACGACGAGTGGCGCCGGCGGCTGTCGCCACGGCAATATGCGGTGCTCCGTCGCGGCGCGACCGAGCGCGCCGGGACCAGCCCGCTCGACCGCGAGCGGCGCCGCGGCACCTATCATTGCGCCGGCTGCGGCCATCCGCTCTTCTCCTCGCAGGCTAAGTTCGACAGCGGCACCGGCTGGCCGAGCTTCTTTCGCCCGCTGCCGAACGCCGTCGGCACGCGGCCGGACAACAGCCTGTTCATGCGCCGCACCGAGGTGCACTGCCGCCGCTGCGGCGGCCACCTGGGCCACGTTTTCGAGGACGGTCCGCGCCCCACCGGGCTGCGCTACTGCATGAACGGTGCCGCGCTGCGCTTCGTCCCGGCCTAGCCTCAAACTCCGAGCACGGCTGCCCTCAGGCGGCGATCGGGAAGCGCAGCAGGCGGTCGGCGACGGGGACCAGCGCCTCGGCGTTCGGCCCCACGGCGCGGACGATCTCCGGATGGGCCGCGTCGAGACCGCCGGTGAGCGCGCCGAAGGCGGGCAGGATCAGCTTGCGCTCGGTGGCGACGAAGCAGCGGCGCGAGATCTGCCGGCCGCGACGGGTGAGCCGCAGCTTGGGGTGGAAGTGGCCGGACAGCTCCGGCCGCGCCTCGCCCGGATCGGCCTGGTGGCGCAGCAGCAGCCCCTCCACCTCCGCTTCGGCGGCGATGTCGCCGCCGCAGCGGTCGATCAGCCCGGCGTCGTGGTTACCGGAGATCCAGGTCCAGCGGGTGGTCGCGGTAAGTCCGGTCAGCAGCCCCCGTGCGTCCGCCGGCAGCCGTTCGCAGCCGCGGCTGTCGTGGAACGAATCGCCGAGGCACCAGATCTCCTCCGCTCGCGTCGCGGCCGCGAGAGCGGCCAGGTCGGAGAGGGTCGCGATCGAGTCGTAGGGCGGCAGCATCTGGCCGGCGAGCGCGAACCAGCTCGCCTTCTCGAGGTGGAGATCGGCGACGAGCAGCGCCCGCCGCGCCGGCCAGAACAGCGCCCCCTGCGGCAGCGCGACGAGCTCGGTCCCCGAGAACGTAAAGCGAACCATGCCGCACCTATATCGGCGCGGCGCGGCCGTTCAAGCTGTCACGGGCGGAGCCCGTCCGCGCCGACGAACGGGGCGGCCTCGGCGACGGTGGCGGCAAGCGCCTCGCCGGAGCCGGGTGAGTCGAGAAGAAGAGGATCGCGCCGAGCGCGAAGCCCTGCGCCACCAGCGCGAAGGGATTGTGGAGCTTGGTAAGCAGCCTCATCGCCAGCGATCCCGTTTGCGCCCCTTCCATGGACGCGCCCGAATCACTTTCCAGAGGGAGGGTAAACGGAAGCTGAATCAGCGGCCGCTGTCGCGCCGTTCCGAGGGAAGATGGCGTTCGAGCAGCTTCATGAAGACGAGCAGCACCAGCGCGAGCGCGGCGCCGACCGCGACGATCCGATACTGGCCGCTGCCGCAGGCGATGCCGATCGCGGCGGCGATCCATATGTTGGCCGCCGTCGTCATGTTCACCACCGATCCGCCGCGCACGAAGATCAGGCCTGCGGCGATGAAGCCGATCGCCTGGCTGAGCCCCTGAATGGCGCGGAGCGGATCGGGCGCGCCGCCGTCATCGCGCAGCTCGGCATAGAGCATCAGCGAAGAGGCCATGATCATCGCCGAGCTCAGCGCGACCAGCGCGTGGGTCCGGATGCCGGCATCGTGGCCGCGAAGCTCCCGGTCGAGGCCGAGAAGAAGGCCCAGCAGCGCGGCGAGGCCGAGACGCAGCAGCAGCTCGGTCCAGGAGAAAAGCGCGAGCGGGTCGGCGTCGATCATGGCCGGACGTTAGGGCGGCCTCCGCGGCCCGTCCAGCGGGAGCATTGACTCGGCACCTCGCCCATGGTCCGGTGCGCCGCACGTCTGGCGAAGGGGGCTTCCGATGGATCAATGCACCAATTGCGGCGCGCCGCTGGAGCCGGGCGCGCGCTTCTGCCCGAACTGCGGCGCTGCCGTGGAACCGGCCGCTGAGGCTGCGCCGGCTGCGGCCGAGCCGATCACGCCGACCGCGGCGGAACCGTCTGCCGCGCCTGCGCCGGCTGCGGCCGCCGCCGACGCGAGCGCCGGTCCGCTTTCGAACATCCTCACTCTCGCCCGCGGCGCCAAGGGCCTCGCCCTGCTCTGCTTCGTGCTGCCCTGGATGACCGTCTCCTGCGCGGGGCAGAAGCTCGTCTCGATGAGCGGGTTCAATCTGGCGACAGGCAACGTGGTCGGCCCCAATCCCGCCACCGG
>JALYHK010000334.1 GCA_030776605.1 Pseudomonadota bacterium | reverse complement strand
GCGTGGGGCATCGTCGAGACCGGCGCCGCAGCTTCCGCCTTCACCGGGCGCGATGTCCCGGTCGCGGTGCTCGACACCGGCATCGACCGCAACCATCCGGCATTCGCCGATCCCGCGCTCAACATTGTCGAAAAGAACTTCACGGCCGCCGGCGACGAGGACAGCAACGGCCACGGCACCCATTGCGCCGGCACCATCTTCGGCCGCGACGTCGGCGGCACCCGCATCGGCGTCGCCCGCGGCATCACCCGCGCCTTCATCGCCAAGGTGCTGCCCGGCGGCACCGACGCTTTGGTCCGGGCGCTGAACTGGGCCTATGACAACGGCGCCCGCGTCGCGTCCATGTCGCTCGGCTTCGATTTCCAGAAGCGCATCCAGGTCCTGCGCGACATGCAGGGGATGCCCGAGCCCGCCGCAATCTCGGCCGGCCTCAGGGACTTTCGCAACAACATTGCCGCTTTCGACGCGCTGGTTGCGGCGCTGCGCGCCCGCTCCCTCGCCGGCGGCGGCATGATAGTGGTGGCGGCGAGCGGCAACGAATCGCGCCGCGACGCCCAGGCCAAGCCCTACAGGATCGGCGCCTCCTCGCCGGCGGCCTCGCTCGGCGTGATCGCTGTCGGCGCCCTTCAGCGGACGCCGGACGGCCTCAAGGTCGCGGCCTTTTCGAACACCAATCCGCAGCTCAGCGCGCCCGGGGTGGGCGTGCTTTCCGCACGGAAGGGCGGCCAAGACCTTGTCGCGCTCAACGGCACAAGCATGGCTTGCCCACACGTCGCCGGCCTCGCCGCGCTCTATTGGGAGCAGGCGCAGCGCGACGGCGTCGGCACGCCGAGCGCCGAAGCGGTCGCCGCCCGCCTCCTCGGCCGCGCCCGCACCGACCGCTTCGCGGCCGGTTCTACGCGGCTGGACGTGGGCGAGGGGATGCCGGTCGCCCCCTGAGGAGGGGAAGGATCATCCGGCGCGGGCTCGGCGTTCTGGGGGCATGATCCGCCTCCTGCCAGCGCTGACGCTCGCCCTCGCCGCCTGCGCGGCGCCGGAGCAGGCGGCCGAACCGCCGACCAGGCCGCAAGCAGCGGAAGCGCCGCCTGCCCTAGTCCCCGCCGGCCAAGAGCGCGCGGCGCTGGCGCGGGCGACGCTCGCCTTCGGCCTCGACCTCTACCGGCGGCTCGGTGAGCGGGAGCGGAACCTCTTCCTCTCTCCCGTCAGCGTCGCGGCTGCGTTCGGCCTCGTCCAGCCCGGCGCGCGCGGCGAAACCGCCGAGGAGATCGCTCGGACGATGCGTTGGCCGCTGGCGGGCGAGCGGCTGCACGCCGCTCTCGGCGACCTGCTCCGCGACCTGGCGCTCGACGAGGAGGGGCGGCGGCTGGTGATCGCCGACGCGCTCTGGGTCCAGCAGGGGTATCGCCTCCAGCCCGATTACGTCGCCGCGCTCGGCACCCACTACGGCGCCCGCGCGTCGGCGGTCGACTTTGCGAGGCGGCCGGCGGAGGCAGGGGCCGAGATCAGCGCCTGGGCCCAACGCAGCACCAACGGCCGCATCCGCAACCTCGTCGGGCCGCGCGACCTTACCCCCGACACCCGGCTCGTGCTCACCAACGCCGTCTGGTTCAAGGCCGACTGGCTGATCGCGTTCTCCCCCAACGCCACCCACGACCGCGCCTTCCGCGTCGCCGGCGGCGCGCCGGTGACGACGCGCTTCATGCGCCAGCGCACGAGCTTCCGCTATCTCGAAGGCCCCGGTTTCCAGGCAGCGGAGCTCCCCTATCGCGGCGAGGAAACGGCCATGATCCTGTTCCTGCCGCGCGATCCGCAGGGACTGCCCGCCCTCGAGCGCGCCCTCACTGCCGAGCGGCTCGCCGGGTGGGTCGATGCGCTCCGCGGCTCGGAGCGGCGATACCTCGACCTGATCCTGCCGAAGCTGCGGATGGAGACGCGTTACGACCTGCCGCCGACGCTCGCCGCGATGGGGATGCGCCTCGCCTTCAGCCGCAACGCCGATTTCACCGGCATCACCGAGGTCGAGCGGCTGAAGCTCGACCGCGCAATCCACCAGACCTTCCTGCTGGTCGACGAGCAGGGCACCGAAGCGGCGGCTGCGACGGCGATTTCGGTGGTGCCGGTGAGTGCGCGTCCGGAGCCGGTGCCGTTCCACGCCGACCGGCCCTTCCTGTTCCTGATCCGCGACAACCGCAGCGGCGCGATCCTGTTCATCGGCCGCATCGAGACTCCGCCTCCGGCGCCGAGCTGATCGGAGGCGCGGCGCCGGATGCTCGAGCCAGCCACCGCGGCCGCGGATGATGCCGAAGTAGAGGGTAAGGG
>JALYHK010000333.1 GCA_030776605.1 Pseudomonadota bacterium | reverse complement strand
GCTGGGGGAAGCGCTCGCGCAGCGCCTCAACGACCGGCCGCAAGGACTTGAAAAGACGCGTTTCGCGATCGAGCTCGGCCGCTGGCTGGTGGGCGAAGCGGGGGTCTATCTGACCCGCATCCTCGACCGCAAGCAGAGCCACGGCAGGACCTTCCTGGTCACCGACGGGGGCATGCACCACCAGCTCGCCGCCTCGGGCAATTTCGGCCAGGTCGTCCGCCGCAACTTCCCGGTGGCGATCGCCAACCGCTTCGGCGCCGAGCCTGAGGAGGAGGCGAGCGTGGTCGGCTGCCTCTGCACACCGCTCGACCGGCTCGCCGACGACGTCATGACGCCCAAGGCGCAGGCCGGCGACCTCGTCGCGGTCTTCCTCGCCGGCGCCTACGGCCTCTCGGCAAGCCCGCAGGCGTTCCTCGCCCAGCAGCCGGCGCGCGAGATGGTCGTCGGCGGGGCCGATTAACCCCGCCGCAGCCGCCGGTCCCAAAGCGGGACGGGCGTTCGCGGGGGCCTCGTTCCTAACGGTAATTTTACCTCTTCATCCCCATAGCGGCCCAAAGCTCCGCGCCCTGCGTCCCGCTGCGGGATGGCCGGGGCGGGGCCGAGGCAGCTGAAGAGGATCGATCATGGCCGTTTCCGCAAAGTCGACGCTGGCTCTCGCCGTCAGCACGGGCGCGCTCGCGCTTGCCGGATGCGCCGGCAGCCCGCGCACCGGCAACACCCTGCCGCCGGCCTCCTTCGTCGCCACCTCCGATGACGTCAGCGAGAATTACATCATCGGCGCGCTCGACGAGATCACCGTCTTCGTCTGGCGCAATCCGGAGCTCGGCGCGCGAGTCCAGGTCCGCCCCGACGGGCGCATCACCACCCCGCTGATCAGCGACATGGTCGCGGTTGGCAAGACGCCGGCCCAGCTCGCCGAGGACATCCGCGTCGTCCTCGGCCAATACATCCAGGACCCGCTGGTTTCGGTAATGATCGACCGCTTCCAGGGGACCTTCTCGCAGCAGATCCGGATCGTCGGCGCGACCGAGCGGCCCGCCTCCATCCCCTATCGGGCGAACATGACCCTGCTCGACGCGATGATCGCCGTCGGCGGCCTTTCCGAATATGCCGCGGGCGACCGCGCGCGGCTGATCCGTCACGACCGCGCCACCGGCGAGCAGCGCGAGTACGACCTCAGGATCGCGCGGCTGCTGCGGCGCGGCGACACCAGCGCCAACGTCCGGCTCGAACCCGGCGACGTCATCATCATCCCGGAAAGCATGTTCTGAGGCGCCGCCCCAGCCGACCCGAAGGATCCCCCGCCGCGATGGACGGACTTTACGAACAGCTGCGCATAGCCCTGCACCAGATCTGGCGGCGCAGGTGGCTGGCCGTGGCCGTCGCCTGGGCGCTGTGCGTCGCCGGCTGGCTGGTGATCGCGCTGATCCCGAACAGCTACGAGTCGAAGGCGCGCGTCTTCGTGCAGCTGCAGTCGATCCTGCCGGCGCAGATCGGCATCACCCCCGCCGAGCGGCAGAACGACATGGTCCGGGTCCGCCAGACGCTGACCTCGACCGAAAATCTCGAGCGAGTGGTGCGCCGCACCGATCTCAACAACCAGGTGCGCAGCGAACGCGACCTCGCCCGCGAGGTCGAGCGGCTGCGCGAGAGCATCGAGGTGGTCGCGCAGCAGGACAATCTGTTCGAGATCACCGCGACCTCCGGCGTCGCCGGCTTCTCGAACGCGCAGAATGCGCGCACCGCCACCGCGATCGTCCAGACCCTGCTCGACCTGTTCGTCGAGGAGAATCTCGCCGGCGACCGCACCGAGACCGGCCAGTCGCTGACCTTCCTCGACGAGGAGCTGCGCCGCCGCGAGGCCCAGCTGCAGGAGGCCGAGCAGCGCCGGGTCGAATTCGAGCAGCGCTACATGGGCCTGCTTCCCGGCGAGGGATCGATCGCCCAGCGGATGAGCGCGGCGCGGATGGAGCTGGCCAACATAGATCAGCAGATCGCCGCCGCGAGGAGCGCGGTGAACGGGCTGCGCGGGCAGCTCGCCTCGACCCCGCAGACGCTGCCGGGGAGCGGGCCCAATGCGGGCATGCCCGGCCCTGCCAGCGCCCAGCTCGCCCAGCTCGAAGCTACCCTCGGTCAGAATCTGGCGCGCGGCTGGACCGACCAGCACCCCGACATCGTCGCGCTGCGCGCCCAGATCGCGCGCGTCCGTCCTCAGGCAGAGAGCGAGCGCCGCAGCGGCGGCGGCGCCTCCGGTATTCCCAATCCCAGCTACGTCTCGCTGCGCGCGATGCTCGCCGAGCGGGAGGCGCAGCTCAACGC
>JALYHK010000332.1 GCA_030776605.1 Pseudomonadota bacterium | reverse complement strand
GCCTTGGCCATGGCCAAGATCGGATCGGCGAGAGCGAGGCCGAGGATCCCGAACAGCGCACCGAACAGAAGCTGCGCGCTGAGCACGAGGGCGGGCGCCAGGTCCACAGTCTTGCGGGCGACGTAGGGGACGATGAGATAGCCGTCGACCAGCTGAACGATTGCATAGACGGCGATCGCCCAAAGCCCCGTCTCAAGGCCGGCGCTGAACCCCACGAGGATGATCAGCACGCCCGAGATGATCGCGCCGATGTTCGGGAGGAAGGCGAGGATGCCGGTCAGCAGGCCCAGCAGCGCCGCCATCGGCACACCGCCCAGCGCGAGCAGCGCCCAGGTGCCGAAGCCCTCGACGGCCATGCCAAGCAGCCGCCCCGCCATCAGCCGGCGCAGCGTCGCCGCCATTCGGCTGGTGGTGCGGTAGAAGCGGTCGCGCGTCCTGAGCGGCAGCATCCAGGCGATGCCCCGCTCGTAGAGCCGCGGCTCGACGGCGATGAACAGGCCGATGATCATGATCATGAACAAGCTGGTGACCGCTCCGAGCGCCGAGGAGACGGCGGAGGTGAGCCGGCCGAGGCCGCCCATCAGCTGCTGCCCGAGCTGATCGAGCTGGACGTCGGCGGGGCTGATCCCATGGCTGCCGGCCCAGGCGAGGATGCGATTGGCCTGGGCGGTCACCGTCGCGCCGAAGGCCGCCGCCTGGCCGGCGAGTTGGACTCCGGCGAGCCAGATCGTGCCGACGATGAAGGCGAGCGCGGCAAGGGCGACGATGGCAAGCCGCCAGCCGCGGCCGATCGGGAGGATGCGGCCGAGCAGGCGCGTGCCGCCGTCGAGGATCGAGGCGAAGACGAGGCCGCCGAGGATCAGCAGCAGCGGCTGGGCGAGAACCACCACGGCGAGGATGGCGAGGATCAGCCCGAGCCATACGCCGGCCCGCTTTAGCTCGGTACGGACCATCGGGTCGCGCAGCTCGGCGGGCCCCGGCTGCTCGACATGCCTCAGATCGCTCATCGCTCCGCCCCCTCGTCGGCAAATCTTCTACTGCGCGACGCGCTCCGGGTGAAGCGAGCTTCCGGCGCGGCCGCCGCGCAGGGCGGTGAACCAGCTCACCGGATTGAGATATTGCGAGGTCCCGTCGAGCGAGAAGGTGATGAACTCGGCGCGGCCGCCGATATTCTCCCAGGGAACCGGGCCGCCGAGGCCGTTGTGCGGCTCACCAGTCGGGAAGCGGCTGTCGGCCGAATGGTCGCGATTGTCACCCATCAGCCAGACGTGGCCCGGCGGCACGGTGAGCGGCGCGAAGTCGTCACCGAGGCTAGGGCCGGTATCGATGGTGTCGTAGCGGGCGCCGTTGGGCAGCGTCTCGCGGATGATCGGCACCTGGCAATAGTCGCGGCCGTCGGCGCCGGTCACGCGTCGCGCGTTGCCCCCGAAACGGCACTCGAGGTTGGCGTCGATCGGGAACATCGCATCGGGCCGGCGCTCGCGGTGGACCGGCTCGCCGTCGATGAACAGCTGACCCTCGATCATCTCGAGCCGGTCGCCGGGAAGGCCGATGACGCGCTTGATGTAGTCGGAGCGGCCGCCGGGCGGAGTGACGATGACGATGTCGCCGCGGTCGGGCAGCGTGCCGAACAGCCGCCCTTCCATTTCCGGCATGACGTGGAAGGAGGGCGAGACCCAAGACCAGCCGTAGGGATATTTGCTCACTACCAGCCGGTCCCCCTTCAGCAGCACCGGCATCATCGATTCCGAGGGGATGTAGAAGGGCTTGGCGATGAAGCTGTGGAACGCGAGCACGGCCAGGATCAGCCAGAAGATCGCCTTGAGCTCGCCCCACCAGTCGGTGCCCTTCTTGGGAGGCGCGGCGGCTGCGGGAAGGACGGGGTCCGTCTCGGCGTCGGCGGCGTGCGCTTGCGGCCGCGGCGGCTGGTCCGGCGCGGCGGCGGGCGGTTGGTCGTCGGCGACGGGACGGTCGCTGTCGCTCAAGTGTGATGCTCCACTGGCAGGGCCTCGATAACCACCACGGCCAGCGCGAAGGGATGGTCGTCGGTCATCGTCAGGTGAATGCGCGCGGCGTGGCCTTCGGGGACCAGCGCGTCAAGCCTCTCCCTCGCGCCGCCGGTCAGGTGGAGCGTCGGCTCCCCCGACGGTCGGTTGATCACGCCGATGTCGCGCATGAACACGCCTCGTTTGAAGCCGGTGCCGACCGCCTTCGAGAATGCTTCCTTGGCGGCAAAGCGCTTGGCGTAGGAGGCCGCGCGCGCCGCACGGCGGTCGGACTTGCGCTGCTCGGTTTCGCTGAACACCCGCTGGATAAACCGGT
>JALYHK010000331.1:1702-2353 GCA_030776605.1 Pseudomonadota bacterium | reverse complement strand
CACCCGCCACAGCGCCTGGCGCCGGTCGAGGCCGAGCGAGGCGAAGGCGTCGGCGTCGGCGAGCTTCTCGAGCGCCGCCACCGGCACGCCGGAGCGGCGCCACACCTCCTCGACCGAGGCGAACGGCCGCTGGGCCCGCGCCGCGACGATCCGCGCGGCATGCTCGTTGGCAAGGGCCTTCACCATCCTGAGCCCGAGGCGGAGGGGGAGCAAAGCTCCCTCTCCCTGGACCGGTTGCGCAGCCTTAGCGAGCCTGTTGGCGAGCTTAGGCGAAGCTGGGTGAGGGTGACAGACTCCGCGCATTCTCTCCGCCGCTGTCACCCTCCCCCGACTGCGACTAGGCAGCAAGCTGCCAAGTCTCCGTAGCCCTCTTCCCTCAAGGGAGAGGGGCGCTTCCTCCAGCGTGCAGTCCCAGCGGCTGGCGTTGATGCAGACGGGGCGCACCTCCACCCCGTGCTCGCGCGCGTCGCGGACGATCTGGGCGGGGGCGTAGAAGCCCATCGGCTGGGCGTTGAGCAAAGCCGCGCAGAAGACGTCCGGATGATGATGCTTCATCCAGCAGGAGGCGTAGGCGATCTTGGCGAAGCTCGCGGCGTGGCTCTCGGGAAAGCCGTAGCTGCCGAAGCCCTCGATCTGCTTGAAGGTGCGCTC
>JALYHK010000331.1:0-1692 GCA_030776605.1 Pseudomonadota bacterium | reverse complement strand
CTGTAGCCGCGCGCCACCATCCCCTCGATCATCGGCTGGCGGAAGCGGCTGACCCCGCCGGTCGCCTTGAAGGTCGCCATCGAGCGGCGGAGCGCGTCCGCCTCGGCGGGGGCGAAGCCGGCGCCGACGATCGCCACCTTCATCGCCTGCTCCTGGAACAGCGGCACGCCCAGCGTCTTCTCGAGCACGGACTTGAGCTCGGCGCGGGGATATTCCGGCTTCTCCTTGCCCTCGCGGCGGCGGAGATAGGGATGGACCATATCCCCCTGGATCGGGCCGGGGCGGACGATCGCCACCTGGATGACGAGGTCGTAGAACTCCTTCGGCTTCAGCCGCGGCAGCATGCTCATCTGGGCGCGGCTCTCGATCTGGAACACGCCGATCGTGTCGGCCTTGCGGATCATCGCATAGACGCCGGGATCGTCCTGCTGCAGCACGGGCGAGCCGAGGCCGATGTCCACGCTCTTGTGCTCGCGCAGGAGGTCGAAGCCGCGGCGCAGGCAGCCGAGCATGCCGACGCCGAGCACGTCGACCTTCATGAAGCCGAGCTCCTCGATGTCGTCCTTCTCCCATTCGATGACGCGGCGGTCGTCCATCGCGGCGGGCTCGATCGGGACGAGGTCGTCGAGCCGTTCGCGGGTGAGGACGAAGCCGCCGGGATGCTGGCTGAGGTGCCGCGGCGTGCCGATCAGCCGCCGGGCGAGGTCGAGCGTCAGCGCCAGCCGCGGCTCGGAGCTGTCGAGGTTGAGCTCGGCGGCGTGGCTTTCGCTCACCCCCTCGGTCGACCAGCCCCAGATCTGGCCGGCGAGCGCGCCGGTGACGTCCTCCGGCAGGCCCAGCGCCTTTCCGACTTCGCGGACGGCGCCGCGGCTGCGGTAGCGGCTGACGACGGCGGTCAGCGCGGCGTGGCTGTGGCCGTAGGTCTCGTAGATCCACTGGATCACCTCCTCGCGCCGCTCGTGCTCGAAATCGACGTCGATGTCGGGCGGCTCGCCGCGGCTTTCGGAGATGAAGCGCTCGAACAGCAGGCTGTGCGCGACCGGATCGATCGAGGTGATGCCGAGGATGTAGCAGATCATTGAATTGGCCGCCGAGCCGCGGCCCTGGCAGAGAATGCCCTGGCTGCGCGCATAAGCGACGATCGAATTGACGGTGAGGAAATATGGCGCGTAGCCGAGCCTGCCGACCAGCTTCAGCTCGTGCTCGAGAAGGTCGGCATAATTTCGCGGCACGCCTTCAGGGAATTTGGCGGCGAGCGCGCCCCTCGTCAGCCGCTCCAGCGCGTCCTGCGGCGATCGGCCGGAGATGACGATCTCGTCGGGATATTGGTAGCTGAGCTCGCGCAGCGAGAAGGTGCAGCGTTCGGCGATTTCGGCGGTGGCGCGGACCGCGTCGGACAAGGCGGCGAAGCGCCGCTCCATCTCCTCGGGCGCCTTGAGATGGCGGTCGGCATAACGCTCGCGGCGGAAGCCGAGCTCGTCGACGGCGCATTTGCTGCGGATCGCCGTCACCACGTCCTGGAGCATCCTCTTGTCGGGAGCATCGTAGAGGATGTCGCCGGTCGCGAGGCTGCGCAGGCCGTGGCGGCGCGCGAGAGCGTCGAGCGCGTGGAGGCGCGCCGCATCGCCCGGCCGGCGGCGGTGGGCGAGGGCGAGGAAGGCGCGCCGGCCGAAGATCTCCGCCGTCTGGGCG
>JALYHK010000330.1 GCA_030776605.1 Pseudomonadota bacterium | reverse complement strand
CCCCATGGCGATGCGGTCGGCGCCGAGGCGATCGCCGCCGCCGCGCGCGCGCTGGTCGAGCGCTACCGGCGCGCCGACGACCGCTTCGACGCGACGGTCGAGGTGCGCGACGACATATCCGGGCTGCTGGTCTCCGGCCGCAAGCTGATGATCGCCGGCGACAGCCGGGTGGCGAAGGGGCGCGTCGACCCGCTGCTCGCCCACGAGGTCAGCGTCCACCTGCTCACCTGCTGCAACGGCGCCGCGCAGGGGCTGACCATCTTCCGCACCGGCCTCGCCCATTACGAAGGAATCCAGGAGGGGCTTGGCGTGTTCGCCGAATGGGCGGTGGGCGGGCTGACCCGCCAGCGCCTGCGGCTGCTCGCCGGCCGGGTGGTCGCGGTGGACGCGATGCTCGGCGGCGCCGACTTCATCGAGACCTGGCGCGGTCTGTCGCGCGATCACGGCTTCACCCGGCCGGCGGCGTTCAACGTCGCGATGCGGGTGTTCCGCTCCGGCGGGTTCGCGAAGGATGCGATCTACCTCAAGGGCTTCCGGCAGGTCGTCGACCTGGTTGCGGCCGGCGCCTCGCTTGACCCGTTCTGGCTCGGCAAGATCGCGCCCGAGGATGTCGAGGCGATCGAAGAGCTGCTGCTGCGCGGGCTGCTGCAGCCGCCGGTGTTCCGGCCCGAATTCCTCGACCGAGCCGACGCGCAGCGCCGCATCGCGGAATTGCGCGCCGGCCTGCTCTTCGACCGGCTGATCGACCTGGAGTGACTATGCTGATCGCCTTCTTCGTCAACGACATCGAGCGCGAATATCTGAACTATACGACAACGCTGCTCGCCCAGCGCGCGACGACGCGTGGCCACCGCGTCTGCTACATCACGCCGTCCGACTTCGTGCTCGGCGCCGACGACCGCCTCAGCGCGCACGCGCGCTTCCCGCCGAAGCGAAAGTACAAGAACCGCGCTGACTTCTTCCAGACGATCAAGGACGACGAAGCATGCCAGGTCGAACGGATCGACATAACCGAGGTCGACGTGCTGATGCTGCGCAACGACCCCTCGATCGACGCTCAGCACGCCCCCTGGGCCATGGAGAGTGGCATTCTCTTCGGGCGCGAGGCGGCCAGGCGCGGCGTCATCGTGCTCAACGATCCGGACAGCCTCGGCAGGGCCATCAACAAACTCTATTTTCAAAGCTTTCCCGCCGAGGCTCGGGCTGAGACGCTGATCACCAAGCACGCGTCGGACATCAAAGCGTTCGCCAAGGAGCATCGAGGCAACATCATCCTCAAGCCTCTGCAGGGATCGGGCGGGGCGGGCGTGTTCAAGCTCGACCCGCAAAACAGCTCGAACCTCAATCAGATGATCGAAGCAATCGGCCGCGACGGCTACATCATCGCCCAAGCCTACGTGGCGGCGGCAAAGAAGGGCGACATCCGGCTTTTCATGATGAACGGACAGCCTCTCCGGTTCGAGGGGAAATATGCGGCGCTCCGCCGCGTCGCGGCGAAGGACGACATCCGCTCCAACATTCACGCCGGGGCGACGGCCGAGGCGGCGGAGATCGGAAAGTCCGAGCTCCACGTTGCCGAGATCATTCGCCCGAAGCTCGTCGCCGACGGCATGTTTCTCGTCGGAGTCGACATCGTTGGCGACAAGATTCTGGAGGTGAATGTGTTTTCCCCGGGGAACCTCGAAAGCTGCTCGGCCCTGGCGGGAGCCGATTTTTCAGTGCCAATCCTCGGCGCGCTCGAACGGAAGGTCGCAATTGCCGCCCAATACGTCAGCGCATTCGATAACCGCCAACTCGCCGTATTGTGAATACTGGCAATTTCCTAACACAGGGAACGCACAACCTCGTCGCGAACGCTTGCTGCCGACCCTCTCTCATACGGCGCGACAGTGCTGCTGGAACAGGTCGCGCAATGCGAGCCCAGGAGCCAGATGGAAGGCAAGAGAGCCCTCTGCACAGCAGGGCATCAGCGCCGGCAGTCTCAATGTCCCCTTACCACCCATAGCGGACGTTCCCGTCCAAGTGCCGGCCTCAGGAGAATATGGCGGCAGCCGCCCCACCTGGGGCAAAATAGGTTGCGGCCGAGCGAATGGTGCCCAGGGGCGGAATCGAACCACCGACACCGTGATTTTCAGTCACGTGCTCTACCAACTGAGCTACCTGGGCCCCTCGCCGGCGCGGAAAGCCGAGCGCCTATAGAGGCGCTCAGCGCTCGCTGTCCAGCCCGCCGCCGCCGATTTCCTCCGCCGGCGGCCCGGCGACGCGATAGGCGTCGCCGAGCCAGTTGAGGAGGTCGCGGTCGCGGCATCCCCGGCTGCAGAAAGGCGCGTGCTCCGCCGCGGCAGGCCTGCCG
>JALYHK010000329.1 GCA_030776605.1 Pseudomonadota bacterium | reverse complement strand
CGTCACCCTCGGCCGAGGGCCCGGGGTCTTTCCCGGCGTCGGCTTCGTGCCGGCGGGCGGAGATTACCGCCAGCGCCGCAATCTGGATGCGATCGAGGTGCAGGGGCTCGAGCTCGACGCGCGGCTCGAGCGCGGCCGCTGGTCGCTCACGGCCGGCTACAGCTTCGCCGACGCGCGGGTCGAGGGAAGCGGGGCGGCGCTGCCGCTCCATCGCCTGAGGCCCGCCCAGACCCCGCGCCACAGCCTCGCCGCCACCCTAGCCTGGGGCGGCGAGCGCGGCGCCGGCGGCTCGCTGGCGCTACGCTGGACCGGCGGCCAGTATGAGGACGATCTCAACCGCCAGCGGATTCCCTCCGCGCTCACCGTCGACGCCGCCGCCGCCGTGCCGATCGGCCGCCGCCTCGCGATCGAGGCGCGCGCCGAGAACATCGCCGACGAGCGGGTGGTCGCCGGCATCTCCGGCGCCGGCATCGTCGAGCGCGCGACGCCGCGGACCTTGTGGATCGGATTGCGCTGGGGCGGCTAGATTTCGGCCCCGCCTCCACCGGAACGGGTGGGGGCGAGGCCGGTCTTCCTCAGAGCGAGGCATTGCACCGTGATGGAATCGTTCCGCACGGTCGCGAGTGGCGAACGTAGGTGCGATCTAGCTCAGGTGGCGCGACAGGTGCTTGTTCATCTCGAACATCGACACCCGGTCCTCACCGAAAATCCTGCGCAGCTTGTCGTCGGCGATGATCTCGCGCTTGTTCTCCGGATTCTGGAGATTGTTCCGGCGGATATAGTCCCACATCTTGCTGACGACCTGGCTGCGCGGCAGCGGGTCGGAACCGGTGATCTCGGCAAGCTCCGGCGAGGGTTTCACCGGCCTTTGCAGCCCGCCTTGCCTGCCCGATCCGCCTTTAGTCCCGTTGGCCATTCTTCCCTCCTGTTGTTCGGAAGGGATAGAGCGCAATCGCGTGGCTTTTGCAATGGCCCTGCTGCGCAGCGGCAGGCCTTTTTCGCCGCAGCGGGGCCACGGCGCGCCGCGTTCCGCTCGTAACCGGTCCGGAACGGCTTCCGCCCGGCGGAGTTGACGGCGGTCAGGGAGACAAGGAGCGGATCGGAGGAGCTGGAATGGCCGACGTCGAAAGCGAAGCCACCCAGAAAGGCATGCTGGCCTGGATCGAACGGACCGGTAACCGGCTGCCCGACCCGGTCTTCATCTTCCTCTATCTGATCGGCGGCCTCATCGTCGTCAGCCTGATCGCCGCCTTCGCCGGCTGGTCCGCCGTCCATCCCACCGAGGTCGACGAGGCGACCGGCGCCCACACCATCATTTCCGCCCAGAGCCTCGTCTCGCCCGAGAACATCCGCCGGCTGTGGGTCGAGATGCCGGCAACCTTCACCCACTTCCACCCGCTCGGCTATGTGCTGGTGGTGATGCTCGGCGCGGGCGTGGCCGAGCGCTCGGGCCTGTTCGGCAGCGCCATGCGCGCCGGCGTGCGCAACGCCCCCAAATATCTGCTGACGCCGATGGTCGCGCTGGTCGCGATGATGGGCAACCTCGCCGCCGACGCGGCCTACGTGGTGCTGATCCCGCTCGCCGCCGTGATCTTTGCCGCCGCCGGCCGCCACCCGATCGCCGGCATCGCCGCCGCCTTCGCCGGGGTGTCGGGCGGCTTCTCGGCCAACCTGCTCCCGGGCCAGCTCGACGCGCTGCTCTTCGGCATCACCGAGGCCTCGGCCGAGGCGATCGTGCCGACCTGGCAGGCGAACATCGCCGGCAACTGGTATTTCATCGTGGCGATGACCTTCCTGTTCCTGCCGGTCATCTGGTACGTCACCGACCGCATCATCGAGCCGCGGCTCGGCCATTACGTGCCCGAGGAGGAAGGCGACGTGATAGCCGCCGGCGGCGCGGCCGAAAACGCCGACGCGCCGCTCGGCCCCGAGCAGCGCAAGGGGCTGAGGCGCGCCGGCCTCGCCACCCTTGCCGTCGTCGCGCTGTGGCTGTTCTTCACCCTCGGCCCGGGCACCCCGCTTATCGACCAGGAGGCGCCGCCGGAAGGGCGCCTCACGCCCTTCTACCGCTCTCTCGTCGCCGGCTTTTTCATCCTCTTCCTCGCCGCCGGCTGGGCCTACGGCAAGGCGGCCGGGACGATCGAGAACCACCGCGACCTCGTCAAGATGATGTCGGGCGCGATGGCCGACCTTGCCTATTATCTCGTCCTCGCCTTCGCGGCGGCCCATTTCGTCGCGATGTTCAACTGGTCGAACCTCGGCCTGATCAGCGCCGTCCATGGCGCCGAGGGGCTGCGCCAGCTCGCGCTTCCGGCGCCGCTGCTGCTCGCCCTCATCGTGCTCTTCTCTGCGACGCTCAACC
>JALYHK010000328.1 GCA_030776605.1 Pseudomonadota bacterium | reverse complement strand
GCTTGGGCGCGGGTGACGCCGGGGCCGGCCTCGGCCTGGCCTTGAGCGAGGGCGGGAACGGCGAGCAGCGCGGCTGCGGCCGCGCCGAGGAAAAGGGCCTTGCTCATTTCTGCTCCTTCGAATGGAATGGCCGCGCCATAGCGCGCCCCGCCTTGCTCGCCGTTGAACGGCGCGGCAAGCGGGCGCGCCCGGCGGGTTCACGCGCCCAGTCGCGCAAGGGGGAATGCCATGGCTCCGTTCACCGCCTCGGACTTCCTCGAGCTCTGCCGGCACGGCCCGGTCGAGGAGCAGATCCGCACCATCGAGGCGAACCGGCGCAGCGCCGTGCGCAAGTTCTGGCTCTACGGCCTCTGTGGGCTGGCGCTGAGCGTCCTTCTCGGGCTGTTGGCCGGCGCCACCGCCGGAGAGACGGTCGGCATCCTCGTCTTCATCGTGCTGCTCGTCGCCACCATCGCAGCGGCGCTCGGCCCGCTCTCCGCGGCCAGGGAAGGCATCAAGCATCCGGTCCTCGAAGCGCTCGCCGGCCAAAGCGGGATGACCTTCCTTCCCGCCGGCTTCGATCCGCCGGTGTTCGACGAGGCGCGGAGGCCGCTGTTCGGAAGCTGGCTTTCCGACGCCCAGTTCAGCGACCTGTTCCACGGCAAGGACGAGGACGGGCTCAACTTCGCCTTCTACGAGGCGACGCTGAGCCGCGGCCGGGGCAAGCACCGCCACCAGGTCTTCTCCGGCCAGATCTACGCCTTCCAGCGCCGCCGCCCCCAGCAGGGCGCGAGCGTCGCGGTTCCGGACAAGGGCCTGTTCAACTTCTTCAAGCCGGCGGGCGGCTTCGAGCGGGTGAAGTTCGAGCATGATCCCGCCTTCGAGAAGAAGTTCGAAGTCTATGGCGAGCGTCCGCAGGAGGCAGCTCTGCTGTTCGGCAGCCTGGCGGCGCGGACGCTGCTCCTCGACCTGCGCAAGTCGGGCCGCACCTTCGCCTACGTCGGCCCGTCCGACGTGCTGGTCGCAGTGACCGGAAAGAACCGGTTCGAGCCGGGCAGCATGTTCCGCGCCCGCGGCGGCGAGGAGCGGGTGCGGATGATGTTCGACGACGTTTGCGCCGCGCTCGACGTGCTCAAGCGCCTGCGCGCCAGCTTCGGCTAGGGCGCGCCCACCCGCGGCGCGATTCGGGCGCCGGTGGAGCGGGTGAGGGGAATCGAACCCCCGTCGTAAGCTTGGGAAGCTTCTGCTCTGCCATTGAGCTACACCCGCCCGGGCGCTGCCGACGACTGCCACAACAGGCCCCGCCCGATCAACAGGCAAACGCGCATGCCGTCCGCGGCGGCCCGGGGGCTTGCCCGCAGGGCGGGTTGGGCGCACGATGCGCCGTCCTGACTGGCGAGTCGAAGCATGGCCGAGGCACGCAAGTGGAGATCGTGGGGGCGGCGGCTCACCTGGGCGGCGGCGGTCCTCGCCTTCGGGGCCATCGCCGCCGCGCTGATCGCCGCCGTCGGCAGCGGGCAGGAGTGGTGGCACTTCCGCGCCGGCATCCGGGCGCTGCGCTACACCTTCTACGCGGCCGGCGCCGGGGTCTTGGTTGACCTCGTCGCCATGTTCACGCGGCGACGCGGCGGCGCCGGAGTCGGCCTTGCCAATATCGTGTCGCTGCTCGCCGCGCTCGGCTTCATGGCCTATCTGGGGAACCTCTATCTCACCGCACAGCGGGTGCCGCCGATCCACGACGTCACCACCAACCTGGACGACTATCCGCGCTTCTACCGGCTGCGCGTGCGCGACGACAATCTGAAGACGGTCCCGGTGCCCGGCCGTCCGGACCTCGAGCCATTGCCGCCGCGCGAGCGGTGGCGGGCGCTTCACCGCCAGGCCTATGGCGATCTCCAGACGGTGCGCGTGCCATGGCCGGTGGCGGAGACGGTGCAGCGCGCCGCCGAGCTCGCGCGGGAACGCGGCTGGGAGATCGTCACCGTCGACACCATGCAGGGCATCCTGGAGGCGGTCGACACCAGCCGCTTCTTCCGCTTCAAGGACAATATTATCGTGAGGGTGCGGCCGATCACCGGCGGCGGACAAGGCAGCATGGTCGACATGCGTTCGATCAGCCGAGTCGGGGTCAGCGACATCGGCGTCAACGCGCGGCGCATCCGCAGCTTCCTCGCCGACCTGCAGCGCGGCGTTTGAGCCTGGGGTCCGGACGCTAGTCTGGCTGCGCCTGCTCGCGGGCGCGTCGCTCCGCGCGATCGCGGCGGCGGGCCTCGCGGCCGAGGCGCTCCTCCTCCTCGCGGATGCGGCGGCCGCGGCGCCGGTCCGCCTCGGCCTGGCTGGTGGTGACCGCGTCGGCCCCGGCGGCGGCGATCCGCACCGGCAG
>JALYHK010000327.1 GCA_030776605.1 Pseudomonadota bacterium | reverse complement strand
ATTGGGCGCTGAGCGAGGCGCTGACCGAGCTCGAGCCGGGGGCGGGGGGGACGATGCTCTATTCCTCGGGGCTCGCGGCGGTGACGGCGGCGCTGATGACGGTGCTCTCGGCCGGCGACGAGCTGCTGATGGTGGACAGCGTCTACGGGCCGACCCGCCGCTTCTGCGACGGCGTCCTGCGCCGCTACGGCGTCTCGACGCGCTATTACGACCCGCTAATCGGCGGCGGCATCGCCGGGCTGATCGGCGATCGGACGCGGGCCATCTTCCTCGAAAGCCCCGGGTCGCTGACGCTCGAGGTGCAGGACGTGCCGGCGATCTGCGCCGCGGCGAAGGCAAGGGGCGTCGCCACGCTGCTCGACAACAGCTGGGCGACCCCGCTCTTCTTCCCGGCGCTCGAGAAGGGAGTCGATCTCTCGATCCTCGCCTGCACCAAATATGTCGGCGGCCACGCCGATCTGATGCTGGGTTCGGTGACGGGGACGCCGGAATGGTACGGCAGGCTCGAGCGGACGAGTTGGGATCTCGGCCATTCGGCGAGCCCCGACGACGCCTGGCTCGGGGCGCGCGGCCTCAGGACGATGGCGGTGCGCCTCAGGCAGCACGAGGCGGGCGCGCTGAAGGTCGCACGATGGCTGACCGACCAGCCTCAAGTCGCCCGCGTCCTGCACCCGGCGCTCGACAGCTGCCCCGGCCACCCGTGCTGGACGCGCGACTTCGGCGGATCGACGGGGCTCTTCTCCTTCGTCCTGAACGGCGGCGACGATGCCGAGCGGGCGCGGCTGATCGACAGCCTGGAGCTGTTCGGCATCGGCTACAGCTGGGGCGGCTATGAGAGCCTGGCCGCGCCCGCCGATCCGGCGCGGCTGCGCACCGCGACCGGATGGGAGGCGGAGGGTCCGCTGGTGCGGCTCCATATCGGCCTCGAGCATCCGGACGATCTGATCGCTGACCTCGCCCTGGCGCTGGCGCGCCACGGTGAGCCGTCGTGAGGGACCTCGCCCGCAGCCTCGGCGTCACCCTCCCCGCCACGCCCGATCTCCAGGCGGCGGGGATTGCCGCGCTCGTCCTCGGCGGGACCGTCCTCCTCGCCTGGCTCGCCTCCTGGCAGTTCGGCCCGAAGCTGGCCGGGATTTGGGAGCGGCGGCTGGGGTCGCGGGTCGAGGGGCTGGCGCCGCGGATGTGCGCGCTGGTGCGGTACCTCATAGCGGCGGTGCTGCTGGCGATCGCCCTCCGCGTCGCCGACTGGCCGCCGCTCGCCGCCCTCGTTCTCGGCCTGCCCGCCGCGCTCGCCTCGGCGATGGCGGTTGTCCACATCGTGCGCGGCGTTCATCTCGCGCCATGGGTGGCCGCGGCGCTCGGCGGGTTCGTCTTCTTCGCCGTGCTCGCCGACGCGCTCGGCGGCCTCGCGCCGATCCGCGACATCCTCGACGACATCGGGTTCAACGCCGGCCAGCGCCGCTTCTCGCTGCTGGTGCTGATCCAGATCGGCGTCACGCTGCTCGCCCTCTACGCGGTGGTGAGCCTGATCATCCGCTTCCTCGGCCACACCATCCGCCGCGTCTCGGGCCTCGACCCCACGCAGCAGCTGCTCGCGCAGAAGCTCGCCGCGGTCGCCGTGGTGGTCGCCGCCTTCTTCATCGGCATCGATCTGGTCGGCATCGATCTCACCGCGCTCGCCGTCTTCTCCGGCGCCTTCGGCCTTGCCGTCGGCTTCGGGCTGCAGAAGACGTTCGGCAACCTCATCGCCGGCATCATCCTGCTCATGGACCGCTCGATCAAGCCGGGGGACGTGATCGCCGTCGGCGACAGCTTCGGCCACGTCACCAAGATCGGCGTCCGCGCCGTCTCGATCGTCACGCGCGACGGCAAGGAGCACCTCATCCCCAACGAGAATCTGATGACCCAGGAGGTCGAGAACTGGTCCTATTCGAACCGCGACGTGAGGGTGCATATCCCGGTCGGCGTCGCTTACGATTGCGACCTGCCGCTCGCCCAGCGGCTGATGATCCAGGCGGCCAAGGAATCGCACCGGGTGATGCAGTCGCCGCCGCCGCGGGTATGGCTGCTCGCCTTCGGCGAAAGCTCGGTCGACCACGAGATACTGGTGTGGATCCGCGACCCCGAGGCGGGGGTCGGCAACGTCCAGTCCGAGATCCTCAACCGGCTGTGGGTGCTGTTCAAGGAGAACGATATCGCGATCCCGTTCCCGCAGCGCGACATCCACGTGAAGGACTGGCCCTCAGCGCCCTAGAGGCGGAGGAGCTTCACCAGATCCTCGATCGCGCAGGCGAGCTCGTCGGCGAGGCGGGCGGCGGCGGGACGGGAACCTCCGGCGCGGGTCAGCGCCTCCACGCCCGCCGCGGCC
>JALYHK010000326.1 GCA_030776605.1 Pseudomonadota bacterium | reverse complement strand
TTCCCATCCCGACGACCAGGACGGGACGCGGGTCTGGACCCGCTACACGCCGGGGCCGGGCGGCGGCGGCACCTGGTCCGGCGCGCTCGGCGGGCGGCTGTTCGAGCTTCGCGCGCGCCCGCAGCCGGGCTGCTCGGACGGCATGTCCGACAAGCGCTACCCGCTTGCCGTCGATCTCCTCGTCGGCGGCGAGCGGCGCACCGGCTGCGCCGAGCCCCGCTAGTTGGGGCTTTTTTGAACCCTCCTCTCGACGAGCCGTTCTCCATGCCTATGTGGGGGCCCTCGAAGGAGACCAGATGGCGGACGAGGAGAAGCAGCCGAGGCGCCTGCAGGTGGCGACGATGCGGCCCGACGACAGCGGCCGCGGCCTGGCGCGGCTGCCGCGCTCGATGATGGACGCGCTCGCGCTCAAGGACGGCGACGTCGTCGAGCTGGTCGGCAAGCGGACCACCGCGGCGCGCGCGGTCGGCCCCTATCCGGAGGACGAGGGGCTCGACATCATCCGGCTCGACGGCCTGCAGCGCGCCAACGCCGAGATCGGCTCGGGCGACTTCGTCGAGGTCCGCAAGGCCGAATCGAAGCCGGCGCAGCGGGTCGTCTTCGCCCCGGCGCAACGGAACCTGAGGCTGCAGGGCTCGACCCAGGCGCTGAAGCGCAGCTTCGGCATGAAGCCGCTCACCGCCGGCGACGTCGTCGCCACCACCGGCCAGCAGCAGGTGCCTCGCGGCGACATCCCGCCCGAGCTTCGCCAGATGCTCTCGGCCCCCGCCTTCGCGCTGCAGGAGATCCGCCTCGCCGTCGTCTCGACCGTCCCCAAGGGCATCGTCCATATCGACGCCAACACCGAGGTAGAGCTGCTCCCCGAATATACCGAGCCGCGCGACGCCCGCCGCGCCGACGTCACCTACGATGATCTCGGCGGCATCGGCGCGACCATCGACCAGCTGCGCGAGATGGTCGAGCTGCCGCTGCGCTACCCGGAGATTTTCGAGCGCCTCGGCGTCGATCCGCCCAAGGGAGTGCTGCTCCACGGCCCGCCCGGCACCGGCAAGACCCGGCTCGCCCGCGCGGTCGCCAACGAGAGCGACGCCAATTTCTTCCACATCGCCGGCCCGGAGATCATGGGCTCCGCCTACGGCGAGAGCGAGCGGCGGCTGCGCGAGCTCTTCGAAGAGGCGACCAAGGCCGCGCCGTCGATCGTCTTCATCGACGAGATCGATTCGATCGCGCCCAAGCGCGGGCAGGTCACCGGCGAGGCCGAGAAGCGCCTCGTCGCCCAGCTCCTCACCCTGCTCGACGGGCTCGAGCCGCGCACCAACCTGGTCGTCATCGCCGCCACCAACCGGCCCGAGGCGATCGACGAGGCGCTGCGCCGCCCCGGCCGCTTCGACCGCGAGATCGTCATCGGCGTTCCCGACGAGAACGGCCGGCGCGAGATCCTCGCCATCCACACCCGGGGCATGCCGCTCGCCGACGGCGTCAGCCTGCGCGAGCTCGCCCGCCAGACCTATGGCTTCGTCGGCGCCGACCTCGCCGCCCTGGTGCGCGAGGCGGCGATCGAGGCGGTGCGGCGGATCATGCCCAGGATCAATCTGGAGGAGGGGACCATCCCGCCCGACGTTCTCGACACGCTGTCGGTGACCCGCGACGATTTCGTCGAGGCGCTGAAGCGGGTCCAGCCCTCGGCGATGCGCGAGGTGATGGTGCAGAAGCCGGCGGTCGGCTGGGACGACGTCGGCGGCGTCGACGAGGCGCGCGAGCGGCTGCGCGAAGGGATCGAGCTGCCGCTCAAGTTCCCTGACGCCTTCCGCCGGCTCGGCATCCGGCCCGCCAAGGGCTTCCTGCTCTACGGCCCGCCGGGGACCGGCAAGACGCTGCTCGCCAAGGCGACCGCGCGCGAGGCGGAGGCCAATTTCATCGCCACCAAATCCTCCGACCTGCTCTCCAAATGGTACGGCGAGAGCGAGCAGCAGATCGCGCGCCTGTTCGCCCGCGCGCGGCAGGTCGCACCAACCGTCATCTTCATCGACGAGATCGACAGCCTGGTGCCCGCGCGCGGCGGAGGCCTCGGCGAGCCGCAGGTGACCGAGCGGGTGGTGAACACGATTCTTGCCGAGATGGACGGGCTCGAGGAGCTCAACAATGTGGTCGTGATAGGCGCCACTAACCGGCCTAACCTTATCGATCCGGCGCTTCTTCGGCCCGGCCGATTCGACGAGCTGATCTACGTCGGCGTTCCGGACACCGGCGGCCGAAGACAAATCCTGGCGATACACACCGCGCAGATGCCGCTTGCCGAAGACGTCGACCTCGACTCGCTTTCCGGCCGTACCGAGAACTTCACCGGGGCGGACCTCGAGGACCTCGTGCGC
>JALYHK010000325.1 GCA_030776605.1 Pseudomonadota bacterium | reverse complement strand
CGCTGGTCCAGGTGCCGCGCTCGGCCCATTATCCCACCGACATCGCCGCGGGCCTCGCCATCGGGCTTGCCGCCGAGGCCGCGGTGGCGGCGCTCTGGCCGGCGCGGGCCGCATCGGCCGACGATGCGGCCGACCTCCAATCGCAGAGACTGAATTGCGGACCCTACTGAGCCTCCTTGCCCTCGTGCTCGTCTCCTGCGCGCCCGCCGTCGATCGGCCGGAGGTGCCGGTTGCGCCGGTGCTGACCACCACCGAGGCGCGCGACGTCCACAGCTTCGCTCGTCCGGAGGAGGCGCGGGTCACCCACCTCGCGCTCGACCTCGCGCTGGACTTTGCCGCCAGGCGCGTCGGCGGCACCGCGACGCTCGACATCGAGGCGCGGCAGGGGGCGCAGGAAGTGGTGCTCGATTCCAAGGGACTCGAAATCTCCTCGGTGAGCGACGCGCGCGGCCGGGCGCTGCCTTGGCGGCTCGGCGAGGGCAATGAGATCATGGGCCGGCCCGTCATCGTCCGGATGGGCGATGCGCGGCGGATCGTCGTCCGTTACCGCTCCGCCCCCGACGCGCCGGCGCTGCAGTGGCTCGAGCCTGCGCAGACCGTCGGCGGCCGCCACCCCTATCTGTTCAGCCAAGGCCAAGCGATCCTCAACCGCAGCTGGATCCCGACGCAGGACAGCCCCGGCATCCGCCAGACCTGGGAAGCCCGCGTCGTCGCGCCGGAGCCGCTGGTGGTGGTGATGAGCGCCGAAAACCTCGATCGCGACGGCGAGGCGGTCGCCGGCGGACGGCTCTACCGCTTCCGGATGGACCGGCCGGTCGCGCCCTATCTCATCGCCATCGCGGCCGGCGACCTCGCCTTCCGCGAGCTCGGCCCCAGGACCGGCGTGTGGACAGAGCCGGCGATGCTCGACCGCGCCGCACACGAGTTCGCCGACACCGAACGGATGATGGAGGCGGCCGAAGCGCTCTACGGCGACTATCGCTGGGGCCGCTACGACATGCTGGTGCTGCCGCCGTCATTCCCGTTCGGCGGGATGGAGAATCCGCGGCTCACCTTCCTGACGCCAACGCTGATCGCCGGCGACCGCTCCCTCGTCTCGACCGTGGCGCACGAACTCGCCCATTCCTGGTCCGGTAACCTCGTCACCAACGCCGCCTGGGCCGATTTCTGGCTCAACGAAGGCTTCACCACCTATTTCGAACAGCGGATCATGGAGGCCGTCTACGGCCCCGAGCGGGCGCGGCAGGAAGTGGCGCTCGGCTGGGACGACCTCCAGCGCACGCTGGACGAGCTCGGACGCAGCTCGCCGATGACGCGGCTCCACCTCGACCTCGCCGGCCAGGATCCGGACGCGGGGATGACATCGATCGCCTACGAGAAGGGCGCGGCGATGCTGCGCATGATCGAGCAGGCGGTGGGCCGGGAGCGGTTCGACGCCTATCTGCGTTCCTGGTTCGACCGCCACGCCTTCCAGCCGGCGACCGCCGAGATGTTCCTCTCGGACCTCAGGCGCAACCTGCTGCGCGGCGACGTCGTGCTCGAGCGGCGGCTGCGGCTCGACGAATGGGTCTACCGCCCCGGCCTACCCGACAATGCGGTGCCGCCCGATCCGCGGGCTTTCGCCGAAGTCGATGCGGCGGTGCGCGATTTCGCCCGCGCCGCCGCCGCCGCCACGCTCCCTTACGGAGACTGGTCGACGGCCGAGAGAATCCGTTTCCTCAACAGCCTGCCTCGCGAGCTGCCCCGGGCCCGGCTCGAAGCGCTCGACCGCGCCTTCCGCCTTTCGGACAGCGCCAATTCCGAGGTCCTGTTCGCTTGGCTGAAGCTCGCCATCGCCAACCGCTACGAACCGGCGGTGCCGGCGGCGGAGCGCTTCCTCACCTCGATGGGCAGGCGCAAGTTCGTCGCGCCGCTGTTCGAGGCGCTGGTCGGCGAAGGCGACTGGGGCCGGGCCATCGCCCGCCGCATCTATGCCCGCGCCCGTCCGACCTACCATGCCGTGACGCGCAACACGGTCGACGAGACGATGCGGGAGGCGGGGATCGCCGCCTAGCGGCGTCAGTCGAGCCAGGCGGCGTCCTCGAGGTGCAGCTCGGCGGCCGTCCGGTCGCCCCAGTCGTCGCGCCTGATCCGACCGGCCAGCCACAGCCGCCGGTGCGGCGGGGCGGCGAGCATCTCGCGCCCGAGCGGGCCCTCGGCGAGGCGGAAGCCGATCGCCTTGATCCGCCGCCCGTCCTCGCCGGCGGCGACCAGCCGCAGATGGCCGCTGCCGACCACGTCGGCGCGAACGATCCGAACCGGCCCGGCCGCGACGCGCGGCGCCGGCCATCCCGCCCCGTAGGGGCCGCCGGCGTCGAGCGCCTCGCACAGCGC
>JALYHK010000324.1 GCA_030776605.1 Pseudomonadota bacterium | reverse complement strand
CCCGAGCCCTGGGTGCGCAACGTGCTTGCGGTGGGGGAGGCGGCGGCGGCGGTCGATCCGCTCCAGGCCACCAACCTCCACTTGGCCGAGAGCGCGATCATGCGCGCGCTCGGCCTCCTCCCCGGGCGCGACTGCCACCCGCTGGAGCTCCGCGAGTATAACCGCCGCACCGAGCAGCAGGTGCTGCGGGTGCGGGATTTCATCGCCCTCCATTATTTGCGCTCGGGCCGGAGCGACGGCGATTTCTGGAAGCGCGCGGCCGCGGCCGAGCCGCCGGACAGCCTCGCGCACACGCTCGAGCAGTTCGAGCGGCGCGGACGGCTCCCTTATTACGAGAATGAGAGCTTCGACCGCCACGGCTGGGCCGCCGCGCTGCTCGGGCTCGGCGTGCTGCCGCGGCACACGGATCCCGTCGCCGAAGGGATTGGCGCAAACGAGGCGGCGGCGATGCGCAGGCTCGCGGCCGGGCTTGCCGGCCTGCCGCCGCAGCTGCCCCCCTATCGCGATTATCTCGCCCAGATGAGGAGCCGGGGCGGCCATGCCCGCTGAGCCGGTGCGCAGCGTCGTCGTGCTCGGCGGCGGCACCGCCGGCTGGATGTCGCGCCGCCGCCCGCCAAGCTGATGCCGGGCCTCGGGATCGAACGGGTGGCAGCGGACGAGATCAAGCCGCGCGGCTATCACCCGCTCGCCGACGGCACCGATCCGGCCCAGCTGCGGCGCACCCTCGCCGAGGTCCGCGCGCGCATCTCCGACGCGGTGCAGGCGATGCCGAGCCACGCCGCCTTCCTCGCCGGCGGCACCCGCTCGGGCCAGCCGCAGACGGCTTCCGCCGACGGCGGCTGGTCGGGCTGATCAGCCGCCGAGGCGCGCGCGCTTGAAGTTGAGCCGCCGGGCGAGATTATAGTCGGCGGTGGCGACGACGAAATGCGCCACGCTCCAGATGAAGCGGTTCCACCAGCTCATCCGCGCCCGGTGCGCCTCCGGGGTGACGTGCACGCTCTCGGCGATCTCGCCGTCGACGAACCGGCGCATCGCCTTGGCGAAGCGCGCGTCCTCGACGCGCAGCATCATCTCGAGGTTGAGGTAGAGGCTGCGCATGTCGAAATTGGCCGAACCGATGTGCACGGCATCGTCGATCACGATCAGCTTGGTGTGGAGCTTGGTCGCCTGATACTCGTAGACTTCGACGCCGCGCCGCATCAGCCGCGCGTAGGAATGGCGGGCGGCGAGGACCGTCGCCCGGTTGTCCGACTTGCCCGCGGTGACCAGCCGGGCCCTGCCGCGCCGCGCGACGCCGCAAATGCGGCGGATCATCGACCGGCTCGGCGCGAAATAGGCGGCGATCATGTCGAGCCGCCGGGCGCGCAGCATGTCGTTCTTGACCGACCGCGCCCAGGGGCTCAGCCGCCGCGTCGGCCCCCCGAACAGCCATTTGAGCGGCCCGGCGGTGACGCTGTGCTTGTGGAGCACCCGGCGCAGCGCGCGGATCGAGCCGATCGGCTGCTCCGCCCAGCGGAACAGGTCGTCGAAATAGGCGCCGAGGCCCGCCACGCCCGGCCCCTCGACCTCGAGCCCCACGTCCCGCCAGGCGCCGCTCTCGACGGTGCCGAAATATTCGTCCGAGACATTGAAGCCGCCGACGATCACGCGGCGCTCGTCCGCAAGGGCGAGCTTCTGGTGGTTGCGCAGCAGGTAGCGCCGCCCCCAGCGCGGAACGAAGCGGCAGAAGCGGCAGCCCGCCTCGACCATCGGCCGGAAAAAGCTTTCGCTCGAGCCGGAGGCGCCCCAGCCGTCGACCAGCAGCGCGACCTCGATTCCGCGCTCCGCCGCCTCGAGCAGCGCGTCGCGCACCCGCCGCCCGGACGTATCGTCGTCCCAGATGTAGTAGAGCAGGCGCAACGACCTCTCGGCGCTTCGGATCAGCGCGATCAGCGCGTCGAGGCGGTCCGGGCCGTCCGGCAGCAGCGTCAGACGGTTGCCGGCGACGGTGAAAGGCGGCGGCGCGGCGGCGAGCGAGGTTGCCATCCCCTGCCGGACTAGCGCGGCGGCCGCCGGCGCGGAAGGAGAAAGAGGTGAGTCCGCTCGCCGCGGCGGGAGCCGGTCAGCCTTCCGCTTCGGCCTCGCTCTGGCCGCGGTCCTGGTGGGCGCGCTGGTCCTCGGCGATCTCGCCGGCGCCGTCCCGGGCGCGGTCGAAGCTCACCGAGTCGGGGCCGCGGCCGCCGCCGGCGCGCTCGTCGAAGCGCTCCCCGCGGGACTGGTGCGGATCGGGTGCCGGGGCTTGCCGTCCGCTCTGGCCATGCTGGTTCTGCACGTCCTCGGCATTGCCGTAGCCGCCGCTGCCGCTGGAGCCGCCGCCCGCGCCCATGTCGCTCGGC
>JALYHK010000323.1 GCA_030776605.1 Pseudomonadota bacterium | reverse complement strand
CGTCCACGACAACACGCTGCCGCTTCTGACCGGCCGCGTGCGCACGATCTCGGCTGACAGTTTCACCGACGAGAACACCGGCCGGACCTATTCAAGGCGGAGATCGAAGTTCCCGTGGCCGAGCTCGACAAGGTGCGCGGAGTGCTGGGGCGCGGGCAGCTGAGGCCCGGGCTTCCGGTCGAGGTGGTGCTGAACGTGAGGAAGCGCACGGCGCTCCAGTACGTCCTCGAGCCGCTGACCAGCAATTGGTGGCGGTCGCTGCGGGAGCAGTAGGCTCCCCGCATCCCGGGTTATTTCACCCGTTCCACCTGCTCGAACTCGAGCTCGACGGGGGTGGCGCGGCCGAAGATCGAGACGCTGACCTTGACCCGGCCGCGGTCGAAGTCGAGCTCCTCGACGAGGCCGTTGAAGCTGGCGAAGGGGCCGTCGAGCACCTTCACCTGGTCGCCGATCTCATAGTCGACGCTGATCTTCTGCTTGGGAGCGGCGGCGGCGGCCTCGTCCTTGGTGTTGAGGATGCGCGCCGCCTCGGCGTCGCTGATCGGCTGGGGCTTGCCCGACGAGCCCAAAAAGCCGGTGACCTTGGGCGTGTTCTTGACGAGGTGGTAGACGTCGTCGTTCATCTGGAGCTTGGCGAGCACGTAGCCGGGGAAGAACTTGCGGTCGCTGGTCACCTTCTTGCCGCGGCGGACCTCGGTCACCTTCTCGGTGGGGACCTCGACCGCCTCGACCAGCCGGTCGAGCCCGAGCCGCTGCGCCTCGGCCTGGATCGCGTCGCGGACCTTGTTCTCGAAGCCGGAATAAGCGTGGATGATGTACCAGCGCGACATCTCAGGCGACCAGCGCGAGGAGCATCTGGACGATGGCGCTGAACGCGCTGTCGACGCCGAAGAAGAACAGGCCGAGCAGCGCGGTCATGATCACCACCATCAGGGCGGTCATCAGCGTCTCGCGCTTGGTCGGCCAGACCACCTTGCCGGTCTCGGCGCGAACCTGCCGCAGGAACTCGCCCGGATTCACTCTCGCCACTTGTTCGTCGTCCTTCGGATGGGCAGCCGCCCGGGACCGGAGCGCCGGTCGGCCGAGCCTTTGCGATGCATGCGAGCGAGGCGAGATAGCGCCGCGCGCGGGCGAAGACAAGGGCGGCGCGAGGCCGGCAGCCCCTTGCGCGGGCGACCTCGGCTGTCTAACTCGCAGGCGGGCCTAGGAGTGTAGCTCAGCTGGTAGAGCATCGGTCTCCAAAACCGAGGGCCGGGGGTTCGAGTCCCTCCACTCCTGCCACCCTGAAGCAAGCCGGATAAGCTTATCCGGCGGTCCCCGGAAGGGGATGCGCAACCGGCGGCCAGCGCGCGAGCGCGACTGACGTCACGGGATTCACTCCCGTGACGGCGCGGCGTTCCCGTCAAGGCTGCAGCGCCGGTACGATTGCTGCGCAATGCTCTCGCTACGCTCGGGCGCTAGGCGGCGATGTCGTAGGTCTCGATCTCGCCGGAGAGATAGAGGCTGCGCGCCTTGGCGCGGCTCAATTTGCCCGAGCTGGTGCGCGGCAGGGTGCGCGGGGGGACGAGCTCGACGACGCAGTTGATGCCGGTGATCGCGCGGACGCGCTCGCGGATGGCGTCGCGCAGCCGGCCGCGCTCGGCGGCGTCGGAGGTGCGGCACTGGACCAGCACCGCCGGCGTCTCCTCGCCGCCCGGGGTGGTGATCGCGAAGGCGGCGATGTCGCCCGCCTTGAAGCCGGGGAGCTGCTCGACCGCCCATTCGATGTCCTGCGGCCAATGGTTCTTGCCGTTGATGATGATCATGTCCTTGGCGCGGCCGACGATGTAGAGGTAGCCGTCCGAGAGATAGCCCATGTCGCCGGTGTCGAGCCAGCCTTCGGCATCGAGGCAGGCGCGGGTCAATTCCTCGTCGCGGAAGTAGCCGAGCATCACCGACGGGCCGCGGCAGACCACCTTGCCGATCTCGCGCTCGGCGAGCCATTCGCCGCTGTCGCCGCGGATCGCGACCTCCATGCCGAGCGCGGGCTTGCCGCAATTGACGATCGCCCGGTAGCGCTGCGGCCGGTCGCGCTCGCCGGGCCCGCCGCCGGCGAGCAGGGTCTCCTCGACCAGCTCGACGACGATCCCCTCGCCCGGCGGCATGATCGTCACCGCCAGCGTCGCCTCGGCGAGGCCGTAAGAGGGGCAGAAAGCCCTGGCGTCGAAGCCGGCCTCCGCGAAGGCGTCGACGAACGCCTGCATCACGTCCGGCCGAATCATGTCGGCGCCGTTGCCGGCGACCCGCCAGCGCGACAGGTCGAACCGGTCCTCGGCGCGGGTCTGCGAGCTCATCCGCCGGGCGCAAATGTCATAGCCGAAAGTCGGCGAATAGCTGACGGAA
>JALYHK010000322.1 GCA_030776605.1 Pseudomonadota bacterium | reverse complement strand
CGCCCGGGCCGATCGCATCCGCGAGGAAGCCGCGCGCGACGCGGCATCGCCTGGTCGGACGTGCAGGCGCTGGAGGCGCAGCTCGAGGCGCTGGAGGCGAGCTATATCGCCGCCCGGCGCTCGCGCGACGTCATCGTCGAGCGCTTCCGCGCCGCCCGCGGCTCGCTGTTCGACGTGGTCGCCGCCGAGGACAGCTATTTCCAGGCTGCGACCGCCTATGTCGAGGCGATCGCCGAGCTTGACGCCGCCCGCTACGTTCTCCTCTCCCGCACGGGGCGGCTGCTCGCGGCGCTGGCGATCGCGCCCGCCGCCGCGGAGGACGAGATGTGAGCGCCGACAATCCCATCCCCCTGCCCGCGCGGCGCTTCGCGCCCTGGCTGCTCGAGCCGATGCTCAAGAACAAGGCGACCTACCTCAAGGTCGCCGTGGCGGCGGCGCTGATCAACGTCTTCGGCCTGGTCACCGCGCTGTTCACGATGACCGTCTACGACCGGGTGGTCCCGAACAACGCCATCTCCTCGCTGATCGCTTTGTCGATCGGCCTCGGCATCGTCATCGTCTTCGATTTCATCCTGCGGCTGCTGCGCGCCTATTTCGTCGACATGGCCGGCGCGCAGATCGACCGGGAGGTCGGCGAGACCCTGTTCGGGCGGCTGCTCGCCATCCGGCTCGAGCTCAAGAAGGGGACCACCGGCGCCCTCACAGGGCTGATGCGCGAGCTCGAGACGCTGCGCGACTTCTTCGCCTCGGCGACGATGACCGCGCTGGTCGACGTGCCCTTCATCCTCATCACCCTCGCCGTGGTCTGGATGATCGGCGGGATCGTCGTGCTGGTCCCGGCGCTGATGGTGCCGGTGGTGATCCTCGTCGGCTGGCTGACCCAGCCGGCGCTGCAGCGGCTGACCAACCAGTCGATGGGCGAGGGGCTGATCAAGCAATCGGTGCTGGTCGAGACGATCGGCGGGATGGAGACGGTGAAGGCCGTCGGCGCCGGCCCGCTGCTCGCCGGCCGCTGGCAGCGCGCCGTGGAGCAGCACAGCGACGTCGCGCTGCGCCAGCGGCTGATCGCCACCATCGGCATCACCACCGCCACCTCGGCGGGCATGATCTCCTATGCCGGCGTCATCATCATCGGCGTCAACCTGATCGCCGAGAACGAGCTGACCATGGGCGGCCTCATCGCCTGCTCGATCCTGGCGGGGCGGGCGGTGGCGCCGCTCGCGCAGATCTCGCAGCTGCTCTCGCGCATCACCGCCACCCGTACCGCCTACCGGCAGCTCAACGAGCTGATGGAGCTGCCGCCCGAGGGGCCGGCCGGCGAGCCGCTGAAGCTCGCGAGGCCCCGCGGCGCGATCGAGTTCCGCAACGTCAGCTTCCGCTATCCTGGCGCCCCGGAGAAGGCGATCGACGGCGTCTTCTTCGCGCTCCGGGCGGGCGAGCATGTCGCCCTGCTCGGGCGCGTGGGCTCGGGGAAGTCGACCATCGCCCGGCTCGTCCTCGGCCTCTACGAGCCGGAGGAGGGGCTGGTGATGATCGACGGCACCGACATCCGCCAGCTCGATCCGGAGAGCCTCAGGCGCAACATCGGCGCGGCGCTGCAGGAGAGCGTGCTGCTGACCGGGTCTGTGCGGGAGAATATCGTCCTCGACCGGCCCCATGTCGACGACGACGAGATGATGCGCGCAACGGAGCTTTCGGGCACGCACCAGTTCATCGGCCAGATCGCCAACGGCTATGACCTGAAGCTCGCCGACCGGGGCGAAGGCCTCTCCGGCGGCCAGCGCCAGTCGATTGCCATCGCGCGTGCGCTTGCGGGCCGGCCGCCGATCCTCGTCTTCGACGAGCCGACCAGCGCGATGGATTCGCAGACCGAGACGGGGCTGCTCCAGCGCCTCCAGCTCGAGCTCAAGGGCCGCACTTTGATCCTGATCACCCACCGGCCGCCGCTCCTCCAGCTTGTCGAGCGGATCATCCTGCTCGACCGCGGCCGAATCGTCGGGGACGGGCCGCGCGATCAGGTCCTGAAGCAGATCACCAGGCCGCAGGCGGCATGAACAAGCCGGAGGGCAGCCTCGAGCAATTCGCCGGGCGGATACGCCCGAAGATGGCGTCCAACGTCCTGCTCTGGGCCGTCGTCGGCTTCTTCGTCGTCTTCATCATCTGGGCCGCGCTGACCGAGCTCGACCGCAGCGTCCGCGCCGAGGGGCGGGTGATCGCCAGTTCGCAGCTCCAGGTGGTCTCGAACCTCGAAGGCGGCGTGGTCGAGGACATCCTCGTTGAGCCGGGGCAGGTGGTCGAGGAGGGCGCGCCGCTCGTCCGCCTCGATCCGACGATGACCGCCTCCGAGCTCGGCAGCGGCGAGGCCTCGGTCGCGGCGCTGAGG
>JALYHK010000321.1 GCA_030776605.1 Pseudomonadota bacterium | reverse complement strand
CTCGCGCTCCACCTCATCGGGCACTCCATGGGTTTGCGGCGCCACCGCCGCGCCGGCGGGGCGATGGCGCCTTTCTCGCCCGATCCGGGGCGGCCGGGCGTGCCTCGCTTCGAAGAGCCGGACGAGCTTCGCCGCCGCGCCGCCGGCTTCACCGAGCCCGAGCACCGGCTCGGCAACCCGCTCCATGCCCTCGCGGTCCACCTCGCTGCCGCCGCGCGCCACGCGCGCCTGTTGGTTCGCGCGCTGGTTCGAAACAAGGCGCCGCTGCTGCCGCTCAGCATGCCTGGCCTCGCCGCCGCAGCCATCGCGCCCATCTTCCTGCTGGTCTTCACAGCCGAGTTCTGGGACGCGGGGCTCGGGATGAGCAACCGCACCGCCTTCGGCTATGCAGCGATCAGCACCCTCGCCGCTACACTCTATCTCACTTTCGGTCAGCGGCTGTTCCTGCCCCGCAAGGAGAACCGGATCGTTCCGGAGCATCTCGCCGTCGCGAACGCGGTGATCTTCGCCACCATGCTGCTCGCCGTCCTCGGCCTGTTCGCGATGGTCGCGCTGCTGACGCTTGCGATCGAACTGTGGGTGTTCCCACCCGACCTGATTTCCACCTGGCCGACGCTCCAGGACCCGGAGGTGACGCTTGCCGACAAGCTGCGGCTGGCGGCCTTCATCAGCACCATCGGCGTGACCACCGGCGCGCTCGCCGGCGGGCTCGAGCAGCGCCTGGTGCTGCGCCGGCTCGCCCTGTTCGAAACGGAGGTCTAGGCTGGACCGGACGGCTTTCCCGCCTCTGCGAGCGGAGGCCGGCTAAAGCGTCGCTTCGATCGCCCGGGCGGCGAGGTCCGGGTCGCGGGCCTGGGTGATCGGCCGGCCGATGACGAGCACCGACGCGCCTGCATCGAGCGCGGCGCGCGGCGTCACCACCCTTTTCTGGTCGGCGCCGTTGCCGTTGGCCGGCCGCACGCCGGGGACGACGAAGAACCCCTCCGGCCACAGCCGCCGCGCCGCCGCCACCTCGCGGCCGGAGCAGACCACGCCGTCGAGCCCCGCTTCGCGCGAAAGCGCGGTGAGCCGCTCGACCTGGCCGTGCGGGTCGCCGGCGACGCCCATCGCCTGCAGGTCCTCGCCGTCGAGGCTGGTCAGGACGGTGACGCCGACCACCTTGGTGCCGCTCGGCGCCGCCGCCTTCGCATCCTCCATCATCGCCCGGCCGCCGCCGACGTGGACGGTGAGGATCGACGGCTCGAGCGGGCGCAGCGCCTGGATCGCCTTACCGACGGTGCTGGGGATGTCGTGGAACTTGAGGTCGAGGAAGATCGGCAGTCCGAGCTCGGCCATCTCGCGTATGCCCTGGCGGCCGTTGGCGCAGAAGAATTCGAGCCCGAGCTTGATCCCGCCGACGTGGTTGCGCACCCGCTCGGCGACGGCATGCGCCTGCTCGAGGTCGGGCGTGTCGATCGCGACGAAGATCGGACTTCCGCTCACGCCGGCCAGACCTTGCTGTCGGTGGCCGTCCTTTCCTCCTCGCTGCGCTCGCGCGGCGGGGCGGGGGCGGCAGCGGCCGACGTCTCGGCGGGCGTGTTGGCGACGATCCTCGGCTGGTCGGTCTGCAGCCGCCGCTTCAGCGCCCAGAGCCGCGCGCGGTAGATGAAGAAGGTCGGCAGGAATCCGATCAGGAAGGCGAAGAGGACCAGCACCGGCACCTTCACGTCGGCCTGGAGGCCGCCCCACAGGTTGATCGTCGTCGCGTGCCAGTTGGCGCGGGCGAAGAGCACCAGCACGATCGCCAGCACCACCCAGAACAGAGTCTTCAGGAACTGCATGGCGGCCTTCCTCTCGCAAATTGTCTGGCACGTCCAGCCCGGCGTGGCCAGCGCTAGCCGATCTCCGCCTCGAGCGATTCGATCAGCCCCGGGATTGCGGTAAGGCGGCCGCGCTCCTCGGCGAGGATGGCGCGGAACGCCCGCTGCTTGAGCGCCGCGACCGCCGGCGCGGCGGGCCGCTCGTCCTCCGGCAGCACCGAGACGACGATGTCGACCAGCCGCTCGGCGCCGTGCAGGCGGCCCCACAGATAGTCGTTCTCGCGATACGCGCGGCTGAAGAACGCGCCGAAGCTGTTGAACTGTATGCCCTTTAGCGTCGCGTCTGCGCCGCCCGAGCGGATCGCCTTCGCGTCGTCGGGAGCGATGCGGTCGACCTTGATCGGGTCGAACTCGGCGCGGCCGTCCTCCTGGAGCAGCGGGAAGGTCGCAATGTCGTAGAAGGGAAAGCCGAGATAGGCGACGATCAGCGCCTTGCGCGCCGGTCGCGGCAGCTCCGCGATCGCCTCGCCGAGCCGCGCGTCCGCCTCGTCGTCGATCCGGCCGAGGTCGAGCAGCCCGGCGAGCGCAGCCAGCGCCGCCTCCGGGT